>NZ_AOLF01000036.1:0-76338 GCF_000336975.1 Haloferax sp. ATCC BAA-644 | reverse complement strand
GAACGCGACCACGCGGTCGGCCTCGACACCATCGTCTCCGGTGGGAGCAACGCTGGCAGAGACGGGTTCGACACCGCCGACGCGGAGCGCCTCGTGCGCGTCGCGGAGGCGGGAGAGTCGCCGGTGGAACGCCACGAGGTCGGTGTCGGCGTCGTACCAGCGCATCGTCCCGCGCTGGTCCGCGACGCCGGTCTCTTGGCCGTAGTACATCATCGGCGCGCCGGGGAGCGTGAACGTCGCGGCCGCGGCCGCACGAAGCGCGTCGTCTCCGACTGCGCTCCGGTAGCGCTCCTCGTCGTGGTTCTCGATGTAGCGGAGTTGTACGGCGTCGTCGGGGAAGCCGTGCCAGCGGGCGTCGGCGACGGCGTCGAGGAGGGCCGTCGCCGGTTTCTCGCCCGCGCCGATGGCTCGGAGCGCCCCGTACAGCGTCGTGTCGTAGTGGGCGTCGAACTCGTTTTCGTGGTACGCGGGGTCCCGCGGGATGGTCTCGTCGAGGAGCAGGAAGTCGGGGTCGTCGGCTTTCACCCGCTCGCGGACCTCCTTCCAGAAGCCGTGGGGGACGCCCCACGCCACGTCGCAGCGGAAGCCGTCGACGACCGCCGCCCACTCGACGACCACGTCGAGCATCCACGACCGGACCGCCGGCGAGTCGTAGTTGAGGTTCGGAATGCGCGTCCAGTTGAAGTAGTGTTCCGCCGCGCCGGGGCCGCCCCAGTCGATGTCTGAGGGGTCCTCGCGCTCGGGGACGCGGGCGTAGTGGTCCTCGTAGCCGGGGACGCCGGTCGAGTGGAACTGGAACGCCGGGTGGTCCCGCGACGTGTGGTTGATGACGAGGTCGAAGACGACGCGGATGCCGGCGCCGTGACAGCGATCGACGAGCGCCTCGAAATCCTCGCGCGAACCGAGGTCCGACGCGGTGTCGAAGTAGTCGGTGACGTGGTAGCCGTGGGTCGTGTGGCTCTCCAGTATCGGCGTGAGCCACAGGCAGTCCACGCCGAGCGATTCGAGGTAGGGAACCCGCCGGGCGAGTTCGTCGAACGTCGGGTCGGGCGTCTCGCCGGCGAACGACCGGACGAACACCTCGTAGACGGTCGCGTGGTGCGCCCACTCGGGTGCGTCCGCGGGCCGCGAGACGGAGAGACCGGAACCGGGTTCGTCGCCCGCAACCCCTGCTTCCACGACCAGCGTGTCGAGAACTGAGTGCCGGACGTACGGCTCGCCCGACTCGGTCGTCGTCTGGACGGCAACGGCGTGGACGCGGGTCGGAGAGTCGACCCCGCGGAGCGGTTCGACCGGGACGCGCAGGCGGTCGTCGCGGACCTCGCAGTCACTCGGTTCGAGCGCGTCGCGGCCGTCGAACAGGAACTCGACGGCGAGCGCCGCCTCCGCGGCGTCGGGCGCGGGCTCCGCGTCCGCAACGACGACGAGTTCGGTTTCGTCGTCTCCGTTGTCACCGACGCCACCGTCGTCTCCATCGCCGCCGTCGCTTCCACTCTCACTCTCCTCGATTCGCGCATCGAGTCGAACCCGCGGGCGGCCCGGTCCGGGGACTTCGACATCGCCGCGGACCTGTTCCGCGAGGTCGTCGTGCGGGGCGAACCCGTACGGGTGCGACCCCGGCGGGAGCGCCACGTCGAGGGCGTAGTCGTCGCCGGCGCGGCGCGGCCGGTCGCGGCCGACGAGGCGGTCGTTGAACGGGCCGATGACGGCGACCTCGTCCGGCGAGGCGGGTTCGAGGGCGGCCGCGGGGACCGCCATCGTCGCCGGGCGGCGGTCGTCGGGGAAGGCGCGAACGGTCTGTTCGTGGCGGCCGTCGGGCGCGTCGAGTTCGAGGCGGTACGTGCCGGGAACGTCGGGCGCGAGGTGGACGACCGGGCCCGAGCCGACCGTCGCCGCGCTCTCCGCGGGCGCGTCGAGGACGCGCCACCGGTACGTTGCGTCTCGTTCGGGGGCTCTCGGAGCGAGTTCGACGGGGCTGCCGACCGTCGTGACTCGCGGCGGACCGGGGTGATGCATACCCCACCTCGGGTGAGCGGGGTCCTTACCGTTTCGAAACCGTATGAAAGTTTGAAGGAACATTACACCAAGATTATTATCTGCGGGAGTCCCACGACTCAGCAATGCAACTACGCGACGCGCTGGCCGACTACAAGCGGCACGCAGACCACCCGACGCGGTTCCCGGGCGAGCGACGGACGACGAGCGGCCTGTTTTCGGGCCTCGGAAGCCGGTTAGTCCACGTCGAGACCGACGGCTCGCTCCGCGACTTCGGCTACCCGCTGTCCGGGCGCTGGGGCGTCGAGCGCTCCCGGTTCGGCGTCCGCCCCGTCTGCGACGACGCCGGCGTCTACTGGTTCGACGAGGGCGCGAGCCAGTCGTACGCGGGCGACGGCGCGCTCGTCGTCACCGAACACGAGACGCCCCACGGCGGCGTGACGCAGTACGACCTCGCAATCGACGACGGCCACGTCAGCCGGTTCGAGACCGACGCCGACGTGGAACTCGTCGCCTTCGTCCACTTCCAGCCGGACGGCCGCGACACGCTCGTCGGGCAACTGACCCACGGCGACGCCGTCGAGGCCTACCACGCCGAGGAACACGACTTCCTCGCGTCGTCGCCCGGGTTCGACCACGTCGAAGGTCGGGTTCCCGAGGGCTTCGACGAACTGCTCTCGGAGGGCGAGGTCGAACTGCCGCGCCCCCGCACCGACGACTGCTACGAGGAGGGCCAACTGAGCGGTGCAATCGTCGGGACCGTCCCGTTCGAGGCGGGCGCGGCCGCGGTCGGCCACCTGCTCACCGACGACACCGAGACCGGCCGCGAGGACGCGCTCGAACGCGTCCGCGGCCTCGTCGCCCGCGACCTCGACGACCTCCGCGAGCGCGCCGCGGGACAGGTCGAAGGCGCGGTTCCCGACCACGCCGAGTCGGCGGCGATGCGCGCCGACATCCGGGTCCTCTCGCTCCTTTCGGGAGCGCTCGGGCTCCGCATCGCCGGCCCCGATTTCGACCCCTACTACGCCTACTCCGGCGGCTACGGCTATACGTGGTTCCGCGACGACGCCGAAATCTCGACGTTCCTCTTCGAGTCCGACGAGCGACTCGACCTCGGCCTCGACGCGTGGCACGAGCGCAGCGCCCGCGCCTACTGCCGCACCCAGCGCGAGGACGGCTCGTGGCCCCACCGCGTCTGGCCCTTCGACGGGTCGCTCGCGCCCGGGTGGGCGAACGCCCGCCTCGAATCCGGCGACGACGCCGATTATCAGGCCGACCAGACGGGGAGCGTCATCGCCTTCCTCGCGGCCTACCACGACCGCTGTGCCGACGACGACCTCCGCGCCGACATCGAAGAGACCCTCGCGCTCGCCCTCGACAGCCTCGACGACACGCTCGGCGACGACGGTCTCCCCGTCGACTGCCAGAACGCGTGGGAGAACATGACCGGCCGGTTCAGCCACACCGCGGCGACGTTCCTCGAAGCCTACGCCGCGCTCGCGCTGTCCGACCTCGATTCGGCGCTGACCGACCGCGCCGCGGCGCGCGCTCGCGAGGTGTACGAGGGCATCGACCACCTCTGGAGCGAGGGCCGCGGCTGTTACGCGCTCCGCGTCGCCGACGGCGAACTCGACGACCGCTACGACTCCGCCGCGCTCGCGCTCGCGTCGGCCCACCGGACCTACGACCGACTCGAAGCCGTCGACGACGACCGGCTGGACCGGCTCGTCCGCCATGTCGAGTCCGTCTTCGACGGCCTCTGGCACGACCCCGACGACAGCGACGTGAAGGGACTCGTCCGCTTCGAGGGCGACGACTGGCGGACGCGCGAGCAGTCCTCGGAGAAGATTTGGACCGTCTCGACCGCGTGGGGCGCGAACGCCGGCGTCGAACTCGCCGCCCTGCTGGCCGCCCACGGCGACGACCGAGCCGCGGCGTTCGCCGACGAGGGCCGCGCGCTCCTCGACCTCGTCCTCCCCGACGGCCCGCTCTGTACCGACGAGGGCTACCTCGCGGAGCAGTTCTTCGACGACGGCACGCCCGACAGCGCGACGCCGCTCGGCTGGCCGCACGCGCTCCGGCTGGCGACGCTGGCGACGCTCGACGCCGACGACGCGTTCGGCGGGGCGTAAGCCGGCGGCACGGCTCTCGCACGGCGCACAGCGAGGGTCCGCGAGAAAACGGCGAACTACTTGTTCACGCCTGCTGCGTCGGGGCCGCGCGCCGCTTCGATTCGCGGTAGAGGAGCGACTCGCCGGTCCGCGGGTGGAAGACGTGGAGGTCCGACTCGTCGAAGGTGACGCCGACCGTCTCGCCCGTCTCGGGTTCGACATCGGAGTCGACGCGGGCGATGAACTCCGGGCCGATGTCGAGGTGGAGGTAGTTGTCCGAGCCGATGGGCTCGACGACGCCGACTGTCGAATCGACGACGTTCTCGCCGGAGGAGGCAGTCACCACGTCCTCCGGGCGGACGCCGACGCGGAGGTCGGTCGCGTCCGTCGCCTCGCGGAGCGTCGCCGAGAACGATTCGGACAGGCGGTACGAGAACGCCCCGTCGCCGACGAGGACGACGCGGTCGCCGTCGCGTTCGACCGACACGTCGAGGAAGTTCATCGACGGGGAGCCGACGAAGCCGCCGACGAACTCGTTGGCGGGATTCTCGTACACGTCCTTCGGGCGGCCGACCTGCTGGAGTTTCCCGTCGTTGAGGATGACGATTTTGTCGCCCATCGTCATCGCCTCCTCCTGGTCGTGCGTGACGTACAGCGAGGTGATGCCGAGGTCGTTCTGGAGGCGCTGAATCTCGGTCCGCATCGTGGTGCGGAGCTTCGCGTCGAGGTTCGAAAGCGGCTCGTCGAACAGGAACACGTCGGGCTCGCGGACGATGGCGCGGCCGAGCGCGACGCGCTGTTTCTGCCCGCCCGAAAGCTCGTCGGGCGTGTCGTCGAGGAGGTCCTCGATGCCCATCATCGCCGCGGTGTCGCGGACGCGCTCGCGGCGCTCGTCCTTCGAGAGGTCGGTGCTCATCCGCAGGCCGAACGCCATGTTCTGCATGACGGTCTTGTGCGGGTACAGCGCGTAGTTCTGGAACACCATCGCCACGTCGCGCTTGCGGGCGTGCTGGTCCGTGACGTCCTCGTCGCCGATTCGAATCGTGCCGCCGGAGGGCGATTCGAGCCCCGCGACCATGCGGAGCGTCGTCGACTTCCCGCAGCCCGACGGGCCGACGACGGTGATGAACTCGCCGTCCTCGACGTCGAGCGAGAGGTCCTCGACGGCGACGACGCGACCCCGGTCGTACTCCTTGCGAAGCGCTTCGAGCGTGAGACGTGCCATTACTCCCCGTCTGTTCCCATCGTCCATAATCGTTTTCCTATTTTCTGAATTTGTGATGCAATAGTTCGTATTAAATTTCAAACGACTATCGATGCCCCGAGGCGCCTTCTATTGGCGGTTCTCGGATATCTCACTACTCTCCGAGCTGTCGGGTTTCGCCGCGAATGCGGGCGTCATTCCGAACTATTAAATATATGAACACATAGTTCATCATAGATTCGCTATGCCAACGAACCGCCGCACAATCCTGAAGCAACTGGCAGGCACGACGGCCGTCGGCGCACTCGCGGGGTGCGTGGGCGTGTCGGAGACCGATTCGACGCAGACGCCCGAACAGAGCGGTGCGGAGGGCGACGACGGTGACGAGGAGACCACCGCGGGAGCGGAGACCGAGTCCGCGGGCCCGAGCGGGACGTTCACGCTCTGGCACCAGCGCGCGGAAGCCGAGAAGCAGGCGCTCGAAGCCAACGCCGAGACGTTCACCTCGGAGACGACCCACACGGCGAAGCCCGCCGAAATCGCCGACCTCCGGAAGAAGACGACCTCCGCCATCCCGGCCGGGCAGGGCGCGGGCATGTTCGACTGGGCCCACGACTGGACCGGCGAGTACTACCAGAACGGCTTCCTCTCGGACCAGAGCGACCAACTGGACGTGGACCTCTCGGTCTACACCCGACCCGCACAGGAGGCGGTCCAGTTCGACGGCGCGACCGTCGCGCTCCCCTACGCCGCCGAGACCGTCGGCCTCATCTACAACAAGGAGATGGTGGACGAAGCGCCCGAGACCATCGCCGACATGACGGCCATCATGGAGGAGTACCACGACCCCGAAAACGGGATGTACGGCCTCAGCTACCCGCTGGACGCCTACTTCATGAGCGCGTGGGCGCACGCTTTCGGCGGCTACTATTTCGACGAGTCGAACGTCGAACTCGGCCTGTCGAACGAGGCGACCCTCGACGGGTTCCGGTTCATCCTCGACAACTTCGTCCCGTACCAGCCGAAAGACACGGGCTACGACCCGCAGGCGGCCGTCTTCCTCGAGGGCAACGCGCCCTTCGCCATCAACGGGCCGTGGTTCCTCGGCGACGTTCGCTCCAACGACATCGACGCCGGCATCGCCCGGCTTCCCTCCCCCGAGGGCGACGCCGAGCCCAAGCCGTACACGACGGTCAAGCAGCTCTACTTCACCTCGACGCTGGAGGGCGACGAGGCGACGGCGGCCGCGTCCCGCGCGTTCGCAGAGTGGTACACCACGAACACCGACGTGCTCTCGACGAACGCCGAGGAGTTCGGCTACATCCCGGTCCACGAGGAACTCGCTTCGAGCAGCGATCTCCCCGAGGCCGTCCAGGGCTTCTCGGAGTCCGTCTCGCTCGGCACCCCCATCCCGACCCACCCGAACATGGGCGACGTGTGGGGGCCGCTCGAAGACGCCTTCAACAGCGTGAAAAACGGCGACGCGGAGCTCGAATCCGCGTTCACGAAGGCCGAAGAAAACATCCGGTCTAACTGGGAGTAAGGACGATGAGCGTCGTCGACAGCGCCGTCGAGCGCGTCGCGGACAGCCCGGTGGTGAGCAAGGACGACCTGCCCTTGCTGTTGGTACTGCCGGGGCTGTTCGTCTTCCTCGCGTTCATGCTCTTTCCCGTCCTGTACCTGGTGTATCTCTCGTTCACCAACGCGGAGCCGGCCACCCTGTTCCAGGGTAAAGAGCAGTGGGTCGGCCTCGCCAACTACGTGACGGTCCTCTCGGACGGCCAGTTCTGGAACTCGATGGGCGTGACGTGGCTGTTCGTCGCCACGTCGGTCGCGCTCAAGGTGCTCGTCGGCCTCGGCATCGGGCTCGTGGTGACGGGCGAGCGCGTCCGCGGCAAGCGGTTCATGCGCGCGCTCATCATCATCCCGCTCGGCCTCCCGGGCATCTTCACCATCACCATCTGGCGCGGCATCTTCAGTTCGGCCGAATTCGGCCTCGCCAACCAGTTCCTCCGGATGGCCGGCCTCGACTCCATCGCCTGGCTCTCCGAGCGCTGGATGGCCTTCCTCGCCTACAACGTCACCGAGGCGTGGCTGGCGTACCCGTTCATGGTCATCATCACCGTGAGCGCCCTGCAGGACGTTTCGGAGGAACTCCACGAGGCGGCGATGATAGACGGCGCGGGCTTCTTCGCCCGCTTCCTGCACGTGACGCTTCCCTCTATCAAGCGCCCCGTGCTGTTCGCCTCGATTCTCACGGCCGCGGCGTCGTTCCAGCAGTTCCTCATCCCCTACGTGTTCAATCAGGGCGGGCCGTCGCGGACGAACGAACTGCTCATCGTCTACGGCTACCGCGAGGCGTTCCGCTTCCAGAAGTACGGTGAGGGCGCGGCCATCATGCTGGTCGCCGTGGCCGTTATCGGCGTCTTCATGATGCTGAACGTCAAGAAAGGACAGCTCGCCGACGGGGTGGACGACGCATGAGCGTCATCTCCGACATCGCGGCCGAACTCGCCGCCGACGCGCGGGCCGCCGCGCTGGCCCCCGTCGAGTCGGTCAAGGACGCCAAGTACACCCTCGAAGGCATCCGCGAGGGGCGCGTCAGCCCCGCGACGGTGCTGAAGACCGCCGGCATCACCCTCGGTGCCGCGGTCGTCGTCGCGCTCCTGTTGTTCCCGCTGTACTGGGTCGCCGTCGGGGCCTTCTCGGGTACCGGCGCGTCGCTGTACTCGTCGAGCGGGATTCGCCTGTGGCCGGCCGACCCGACCATCGAGCCGTTCCTGTGGGTCATCGGCGACCTCATCGTCCCGAGCTACCGCATCAGCCTCGGCCTCGGCGGCTACGAGGTGTTCTTGCAGACGCCCGAACTGACGCTCCTCGACGTGTCGCAGTACGGCGTCACGGAGACCTCCGAGTTCAAGCGGTTCTTCGCGAACAGCCTCACCGTGGCGATTCCGACGGTGCTGCTCGCGATGTGTCTCATCGTCCCCAGCGCGTACGCGCTGTCGCGCCGGCAGTTCATCGGCCGCTCGAAGGTGCTGTACGGCTACGTGCTGTTCACCCAAATCGGCGGCGGGCTGGGCGTCGCGCTCCTCATCGCGCTGTACGCCCTGTTCGTCCAGTTCGGCTTCAACGACAGCAAACTCGCGCTGTCGGCGTACTACGCCGCTACCGCGGTCCCGTTCAACACGTGGCTTCTGAAGACGTACATGGACGGGATTCCCGTCTCCTACGAGGAGGCCGCGATGATTGACGGCGCGCCGTCGTGGAAAATCGTCACCGAAATCATCCTCCCGCTGTCGAAGGCGGGGTTGGCGACGGTGTTCATCTTCACCTTCCTCACCGGATGGACCGAATTCGTCGTCGCCCAGACGCTGCTCTCGACGGACAACTACACCCTGCCGGTCGGGCTGTACTCGCTCGTCGGCCGGTACTCCATCCCGTGGGCCCGGTTCTCGGCGTTCGCGCTGACGTTCGCCGCGCCCATCATGCTCATCTACCTGTTCGCACAGCGCTACATCGAAGGCGGCCTGTCGTTCGGCGGGATGGAAGGCTGAGCGCGTCGGGCGCACCCTCG
This sequence comes from Haloferax sp. ATCC BAA-644, assembly GCF_000336975.1. Lineage (NCBI taxonomy): Archaea > Methanobacteriati > Methanobacteriota > Halobacteria > Halobacteriales > Haloferacaceae > Haloferax > Haloferax sp. ATCC BAA-644. The sequence continues at coordinate 67,451 of NZ_AOLF01000036.1, read as the reverse complement.
ATACCGCTTTTTTCGGCCGTCTCTCCGCGCCAGTCGGTGGCACGCGCGTCGCTCGAATTCGAAGTCCTTAACCCTCCCCTGTTGGTAGTTCCGCTAACTCGCTGGCAACGCGGGCACGCCAGAGGGCACCCGTCACGCACGGGACGAAATGTGGTCTCAGGGAAGTTCCCCGACGGACTGAATCGCAAGCGCCCGCGGTGATACACAATGGCACGAAGCTTCTATTCCCACATCAAGGAAGCGTGGAAGACCCCGAAGGAAGGCAAGCTGGCCGAACTCCAGTGGCAGCGAAAACAGGAGTGGCGCAACCAGGGCGCTATCGAGCGCATCGAGCGCCCCACCCGCCTCGACAAGGCCCGTGAGCTCGGCTACAAGGCCAAGCAGGGCATCATCGTGGTCCGCGTCTCCGTCCGCAAGGGCGGCGCGCGCAAACAGCGCCACAAGGCCGGCCGCCGCACGAAGCGCCAGGGCGTCAACCGCATCGGCCGCCGCAAGTCCATCCCGCGCATCGCGGAGGAGCGCGCCTCCCGCAAGCACCCCAACCTGCGCGTGCTGAACTCCTACGGCGTCGGACAGGACGGCTCCCAGAAGTGGCAGGAAGTCATCCTCGTCGACCCCGAGCACCCGGCCATCCAGAACGACGACGACCTCAACTGGATCTGCGACGACACCCACGAGGGCCGCGCCTTCCGCGGTCTCACCAACGCGGGCAAGAAGAACCGCGGTCTCCAGAACCGCGGCAAGGGCACGGAACACAACCGTCCCTCCATCCGCGCCGGCAACGGCCGCGGCAAGTAACGCCCCGCGCACCGCGCCGATTTCTCTCTTTATCGACCATCGAGCCGCGGCTCTGTCTCGAAGCATCCATCCTTATCAGGGCGGGACCGGACCACCGAATCGACCCCATGGTCAGTATCGAACTCAGCGGACCGATACTCGTCGCCGCCGCGGTCCTCGGAGCGGCGTGGATATACCGGGACGCGAAGCGCCGCGCGATGGAGACGGCCGACATGTGGGCCGTCGGGTTCTTCGTGGCATTCATCCTCCTCCCGGTGCTCGGCGGCCTCGCGGTCTTCGTCTTCTATCTTCGAAACCGGAACCGGCGTCGCGGGTCGCCCGTCACGGTTCCCGGTGAGTAGGCGCGGGCGTCGCTTGCAGGCTGTCGAAAAGCGTCCGCAGAAGTGACTCAGAACGGCGACGTGGGACCGAGGTCCGCCTCGCCCTCGCTCTCGGTGCCGTCTTCGACCGCGCCGTCCCACGCGTCGAAGCCGCCGCGGAGGCTGGACACGTCGGCGTCGACGTTGCTGTCCAGCACCGAGGCGACCTGTTTCGAACTCTTGCCGACGTAACACGAGACGACCACCTCGGCGGGCCACTCGCGGTCGAACACCTCGGGGCCGAGCGTCGCCGCCGGGAGGTTCTCCGACCCGGGGATGTGGCCGGACGTGTACGACGAGGGGTCTCGGATATCGACGACGGCGAGCTCGTCGTCGTCGGCCAGTTTCTCGCGTAGTTCGTCGGGCGTCGTCTCGGCGACCATACCCGACGTGAACGGGCGGAGCGCCAAAGGCGCGTCGCTTCCGGCGATGTCGTCGCCGGCGGCGACGGTTCGGGGGTCGGAGGGAGGGGCGCGCCCGTGCCGCGGCTTTATTCGGGGGCGACGCCAACCTCGGGATATGGCGCTCTCACTCGACGCCACCCAGTTGGACCGCTACTCGCGGCACATCATCATGGACGAGGTCGGCCCGGAGGGCCAAGGGCGACTGCTCTCGTCGCGGGTCGTCGTCGTCGGCGCGGGCGGGTTGGGCGCGCCGGCCATCCAGTACCTCGCGGCGGTCGGCGTCGGCGAACTCGTCGTCGTCGACGACGACGTGGTCGAGCGGAGCAACCTCCAGCGGCAGGTCGTCCACCGCGACGACGACGTGGGGACGCCGAAGGCCGAGAGCGCCGCCGCGTTCGTCCGCGGGCTCAACCCCGACGTGTCGGTCGAACCGGTCGAAGCCCGCGTGGACAAGTCGAACGTCCACGAGATCGTCGCGGGCGCTGACGTGGTGGTCGACGCCTCGGACAACTTCCCGACGCGCTATCTCCTCAACGACGTCTGTCGCTTCGAGGAAATCCCGCTGGTCCACGGCGCGATATACAAGTTCGAGGGACAGGCGACGACGCTCGTCCCCGACGGACCCTGCTATCGATGTCTGTTCCCCGAAGCGCCCGAGCCGGGGACGGTCCCCGACTGCGCGACGACGGGCGTCCTCGGCGTCCTCCCCGGGACGGTCGGCTGTATTCAGGCGACGGAAGCCATGAAGCTCCTCCTCGACGAGGGCGAGGTGCTCGACGGGCGGCTCATGTTTTACGACGCGATGGACATGACGTTCGAGACGGTGCCGTACCGGAAGACCCCGGACTGCCCCGTCTGCGGCGAGGGCGGCGTCGACTCCATCGAGGACATCGACTACGTCGAGAGCTGTGCAATCAGCCTCGACTGAGGAGAGCGCGTCGGGGTTACTCCATCTCGCTGCCGCCGTTGACGGGCGTGTAGGTTCCGGTCACGAACTGAGCGCCCTCACCGGCGAGTGCGGCAATCGCGTGTGCCACGTCCTCGGGTTGGGCCACCCGGTTCAGCGGGGTTTGCGACGCGACCTGATCGCGTATCTCGTCGATATGACCCGCCGTGGCGTCGGTCTCGACCAGTCCCGGCGCCACGACGTTCGCGGTGATGCCGTGGGGGCCGTACTCCTGGGCGATGTACTTGGCGAACGCGTCGAGGCCGCTCTTGGCCGTGCCGTGAGCGATGAACCCCGGCGAGGGATTCTGTCCGGCGCCGCTGGAGACGTATATCGCGCGGCCGTACTCCTGTTCGACCATCTGCGGCAACACCGCTTTCGAGACGGTGAACGCGGCTTTGAGTTCGGCGTCGAGTTTCGACGAGAACTCGTCCCACGTCATCGACTCGAACGATTTCGTCGCGAACGGCATGTTCGCGTTGTTGACGAGCACGTCTATCCGTCCCCAGCGGTCGATGATGCCCTCGACCATCTGCTCGACCGCGGACGCGTCTGTCACGTCGGCCTGCGCGACGAGCGCCTCACCGCCGGCGTCGCGGATTTCGTCGGCCACCGCGTGGGCCTCCGTCTCGCTAGAGCGATAGTTGATAACGACCTTCGCGCCGCGGTCAGCGAGCAGTTTCGCCGTTTCAGCGCCGATACCGCGGCTGCTTCCCGTAACGAGGGCGACACGACCAGAGAGATTCGACTCGGACATCGTTCTAACCGAGTTCCGCTATCGACCAAGTATCTGTTGGATGATGATTTCGACGGCGATGAGAACCCGCAGCGTGCTGACCGACGAATCCGACGCGGATACCCGTTGTGTCGGAGTGCGGAGAGATGACCGCTGAACGAAAGGCGGACTCCGACCCGTGACCGACTCGGCGGGTGCGCTACCGGTCGAACTGGAACCCGCCGAACTCGTCGTCCGAACCGCCGTCGGTCGCCGCGCGAACCGAGTCGGCATCCGCGTCGCTGTCCGCGCTGCCGGCCGCGTCGTCGAGGTCCATCGCGTCCAGTTCCTCGACCGCCGCGGCGTCGCCGCCGACGAGGGCGTCCACCCGGTCAGCGAGCGCGTCGAGCGCGACCGTCTGGTCGGCCGTCGCGTCGGTGATGTCGGTCGTCGACGATTCGGCGGCGGTCGCGTGCTCTTGGGCCATCTGAATCGTACTCGTGACCTCCTCGATGTTCGTCGCCTGCGAGTCGGTCGCGCGAGCGACCTCGGTGATGCCGTTGGCCGCGGAATCCGCGGCGTCGGCGATTTCGGAGAGCGAGCCGAGCACGTCCTCGATTTCGCCGGAGGCGACCTGAATCTGCTCGTGTGACTGCTCGGAGGCCAGCACCGTCTCGTCGGCCTGTTCCTGAATCTCGGTGATGCTGTCCGCGATTTCTTCGGTGTGCTCGTGGGTCTGGTTCGCGAGCTGTTTGACCTCGTCGGCGACGACCGAGAAGCCCTCGCCCGCCTCGCCCGCGCGGGCGGCCTCGATGTTCGCGTTGAGCGCGAGCAGGTTCGTCCGGTCTGCGACCTCCGCGATGACCTCGACGACCTCCTCGATGACGCCCATGCGCTGTTGGAGTTCGGTCACGCTGTCGAGCAGTTCGTCGGAGATGTCGATGACTTGGTCTGTCGCGGTTCGGATGCTCTGGCCGGCCTCGTGGCCGTTTTCGGCGGCCGCGCGGGCCTGGTTCGCCGCCGACGCGACCTCGTCGGAGGTGGCCGCTATCTCCTCCATGCTGGCCGACAGCTCCTGCATCTCCTCTGCGCCCGTCGAGAGGAGGTCCGCCTGCTCCGTGACCTGCGATTCGATGTCGGTCGCGGCGGTCGCCGCCCGCTGAATCGCCCCGCCGAGGTCGGCGGTCGTGGCGTCGACCTCGCTGGCGAGGCGGTCGAACCGGGTCGCCATCTCGTTGAGGTCCGAGACGACCGCCAGCGTCTCGTCGTCGAGGACGCCGCGGTCGTCCGTGAACGACGCCCGGGCAGAGAGGTCGCCGGCGGTGAGGCTCCCGATGGTGGTCGAGACCTCCTCGACGAGCGCCTCGGACGCCCGCTGTTTCTCCACCGCGTCGGTCCGGTCGTGGACCGCCTCGACGACGCCGACCAGTTCGTCGCCCTCGAACAGCGGTTGGGCGGTGAAGGAGATATGGCGCTTCGCGCCGTGCCGGTCCGTCATCGTGCTGGTGTCGCGGTAGAGCCGACTGGCCTCGTCGACCACGTCGAGGCCGTGGACCACGTCGGCACCCCGTGGGTCGTCGAGCACCTTGTCGGCGAGCGTCTTCGCCCGCCGGCCGTCCGGGTAGAACAGCTCGCTCACGTGCTCCGACCCGAGCGCCTCCGCCGCGGGAACGCCCGTGAGCGTCGTAATCGGGTCGTTCCACGCGATGACCCGCCCGTCGGCGTCGAGGACGAACACCGGCATCCCCACGCCGTCGAGCAGGGCACCGGTGTGCAACTGCTCGGTCGCCGCCGCGACCGTCCCTCGTTCGTCAGCCTGTGCGCCGCCGTCGGTCCGCGTCCGAGCCCCGACCCCCGGGACCAGCGCCGCGAGTCGCGAAAGCAGGTCCATATGTCTCCCCCCACGCAGATTGCCGGTATAACGCTACGCTCCGGATTATCAACTGTGAGTCTGAGGTGGTACGAAAACGGTCACAGCCGACAGCCGGCTGCGGGACGCGAAACAGTCGAGAAAAACGGTGGTCGCGTGGGAGGGCCGAATCGGGAACCGACGGTTCGGACGGCCGCGAGGCCGCGCTTCGGCGGCGGGTCGCGGCGTCAGTCGAGTCGGTCGGAACGGTCGTCGGCAGAGCGGTCGGTGTCGTCGTCGATGCCATCGTCATCGGGTCCGTCGCCGTCGAGGCCGCCGTCGGTCGTCGGCGCGTCGAGTTCGGCGGACGGAGCGGTGTCAGCGCCGGTGCGCGCACCGGCGCGGTCCGCGGCGTCGTGGTCGACGGTGAACTCGGAGACGAGCGACATCAGCCGCTCGGACTGGGTTGCGAGGCGGTCCGCGCCGTCCGAGACCTCGCTGAGCGAGGCGGTCTGTTCCTCGGCCGCGGCCGCGACCGATTCGGCTCGCTCGGCGGTCTCGTCGCTGATATCGGACACGCGGTCCATCATCGACGCGACCTCCTCGGTCGAGGCGGCCTGCTCGTCGGTGGTCCGGCTGATTTCGTCGACGCCGTCGGTCGTCTCGCGGACGTTCTCGACGATGGTGTCGAGCGAGTCGCGGGCGGTCTGGACCGCGTCGACGCCGGAATCGACGGCGTCGCGCGTCTCGCGCATCTCGGAGACGGACGCCGCGGACTTCGCTTGGACCTCCTCGATGGTCGCCTCGATCTCCTCGGCGGAGGCCTTGGTCTCGCCGGCGAGTTCCTTGACCTCGTTGGCGACGACCGAGAAGCCCTCGCCGGCCTCGCCCGCGCGGGCGGCCTCGATGTTCGCGTTGAGCGCGAGGATGTTCGTCTGCTCCGCGATGTCGGTGATGAGTTCGACGATGTCGCCGATTTCGGCCATGTCGCCTTCGAGGTCCTCGATGCGGTCGACCGTCCGGCGGGTCTGTGTCTCGACGGTCTCGATGGTGTCGATGGCGTTGGCGGCCGCCTCGTGGCCGTCCTCGCTCGCTTCGAGGGTGTGTTGGGCCGTGCGTTCGAGTTCGCTCGCCGAGGAGGCGACCTCCTCGATGGTCGCAGAGAGGTTGCTCGTCTCGCTCGTCGTCTGCCGGAGGTTCTCGCGCTGTTCGTGCGCGCCCTCGGCCATGACCTGCGTGGACTCGCTGACCTGCCGGCTCGCGCGCTCTATCTCCTGGGAGCTCGCGGTGACTTCCTGGCTGGCCGCGGCGACGGTCTCGGCGAACTCGACGACCTCCGCGACGGTCGCTTCGAGTTCGTCGGCCATGTCGTTGAACGACCGCGCCATCTCGTTCATCGCGTCGTTGTCGGCGTCCTCGGACATCCGGCGCGTGAGGTCGCCGTCGGCGGCGTCGGCCATCGTCTCGCTGAACTCGGCGGCCGTCGCTTCGAGTTCGGTGATGAGGGCTTCGAGCTCCGTGTGCGTCTGCCCCATCGACTCACCGAACGACCCCGGAATGTCCTCGTCGAGGACGGGGTCGTCGAAGCGCTTGTCCGCGAGCGCCTCGGCCTGCCCGGCGACGGTCGTCAGATACGCCTGCATCGACTCGAAGGAGTCGTACAGCCGGCCCATCTCGTCGATGCGGGCGGTGTTCGGGAGGTCGCCGTCGACCTCGCCGTTGGCGATGTCGTCTGCGTTGCGGGCGACGACCGAGAGAGACCGCGCGGTGCCGCGACCGATGGTCGCCCCGACGAGGAACAGCGCGCCGACGGCGAACGCGACGAGGAACATCACGTTCGTCGTCACGTGCGACTGGAGCGCGAACGCCCGCTCGGCCGGGACGTGGTAGGTGACCACCCAGTCGGTGCCGGTGATGGGCGCGTACGCCATCGCGTACTCGCCGGGCTCCATGCCCGTGCGGGCGGAGACGACCTCGTAGCCGGTCTGGCCGGACATCGCGGCGTCGATGGCCTCGACTGACGAGCCGTCGGCGGCCGCGTACTCGTCGAGGATGGACGCCTTGCGGTTGTCGAACAGGATGGTCCCGGACTCGGTGACGACCTTGGTGTCGCCGGTCGCGTAGGGCGACTCGAACTGGTGGGAGCCGGCTTCGAGCGACGCCGTCAGGACGACCGCGCCGTCGACCCCGGAGACGGGCGCGGCGAACGCGACGACCGGCTCGCCGCCGGATTCGTAGGGCGCGGAGACGGTCACGGACTGGCCCGACGCCAGCGCCGCGGCGTCGTCGGTCCACGGCGCGGACAGCGAGTCGAGCGACTGCCCGGTCGCGCTGTCGGTCGTGCTGGCGACGACCGCGCCGGTGTCGGCGTCGACGTAGTGGAGCGAGCGAACGTCGCCGGAGAGCTGGATGAGTTTCCCTTCGAGCCACCGCTGGTGGTCGGCCGCCGAGGTGCCCGCCGGCTGGTCGGCGAGCGATTCAGCGAGGAACGAGACGGTCGACTCCTTCGAGGTCACCCAGTCGGAGACCGACTTGGCCTCCGTCGACGCCGCGCCGCGAATCTGCGATTCGGTCTGCGACTCGACGACCGACTTGGTGTCGAAGTGGATGTACGCGCCCGCGCCGCCCATGACGACCGCGATGAGGAGGAGCACGACCCCGAACTTCGCCGCGTAGCGCCGGCGAATCACGTTCGGAAGCGCCCGTTCGAGCAGACTCGTCAGCCGCGAAAACGGGTTCATTGTCCGCCTCCGGACTCGAAGAACTGGCGCTGGAGGAGTTCGACCTGCTCGACCGAGCCGTTGCGGACGCGCTCGACGAGGTACGAACTCAGCGGTTCGAGCGCCTCCGTGAGGTCGACCCCGCTCGACGCGCCCTGATAGTTCAGTTCGCGGCCGGCGTCGACGAGCGTCCGAACCCGGTCGAACTCGCCGACTGAGACGGTGTGGCCGGTCCCGCCGGAGACGGTCTGGAGAGCGTCGGCGATGGCCGGACCCGACGCCTCACCGGCGTACTCGGCCGCCGTCGCCATGAGGAACAGGGCGTCGTAGGCGTTCGCCGCGTAGGGCCGGAGCGGCGCGATGTCGGAGAGCCGCTGGGTGAGATGGAAGTAGCCGTCGGTCCGAACCGACGACAGCGAGGCGCTGTAAAACCCCTCGTAGTAGGGCGGAATCTCGCCGTCGAACAGGCCCGCCGAGAAGACCCACGGGGCCTCGTGGTCGGACGCGCCGTAGGCGTCGAGGACGCCCCGTTCCTGTCCGGGGACGCTGACGAAGCCGACCGCCTCGGGCGAGTCAGCGAACACCTCGTCTATGACGCCGCCGAAGGCCTCCGCGCTCGGGTCGTAGCTGACCTCAGTGACGACTTCCGCGTCGAGTTGGTCGCCGAGCGCGGTGCCGAGGTCGGAGCCGAAGGCCCCGTCGACGGTGAGGAGGGCGACCCGGTCGGCGTCGGCGTACTGCGGCGCGTCGAGAATCTTCGCCATCGCGGTCGCCTGGAGGCTGTCGCTCGGGACGGTCCGACCGAAGAACTTCCGACCGTCGGCGCGCCCGGCGTCCGAGAGGCGCGGATTCGTGCTCGCCGGCGACAGCTCCATGACGGCGTCGTCGGCCGCCTTCGGAGCGAGCGCGAGCGACACGTCGCTGACGAGGCCGCCGACGAAGCCGACGACGCCCGCGTCGGCCAGCGAGGCGTAGCCGTCGGTCGCGACCGACGGCGACCCCTCGGTGTCCACGGTGGTCAGTTCGACCGGCCGCCCGAGCACGCCGCCGGCCCGGTTGATATCCTCGACCGCCTGCTCGGCGGCGCGCTTGCCGTGCGTTCCCACCTGCTCCAGCGACCCGCTGACGGGCAACATCGCCCCGAATCGAACGGGCTCCCCGGATTCCGTTCCGAACGTTCCCACGCACCCGGACAGCGAGCCGAGCCCCACCGCGCCGGCGGCGGTGCGGAGAAACGTTCGTCTATCGTGCCTGACTGTCACAGATTCCCCGAAACAACTCCCGTATATAATTTTGGGCCGCCGATTATCAGACGCGGTATCGTTAGAAGTATCGTCCAACATTAGACGCGAAGTATGGACGAGGTATCACACACCACATCGAGGCGTCGCCGCGTCGGGCCGCCGCGAGTCGGGGCGGCGGCGGCGACCCCGTCGGCCGGGGCATCGTAGCGTTTTATCCGCCGGCCCGCCCACGTGCGGACATGACTACTCAGGGAATCGTCGGACAGTTCCTCTCGTTGAAAGAGGAGACCGACGCCGACCTGCTCGCCATGCAGTGCGGCGACTTCTACGAGTTCTTCGCCGACGACGCCGAGACGGTCGGCCGCGAACTCGACCTCAAAGTCTCCCAGAAGTCCTCGCACGGGTCGTCGTACCCGATGGCGGGCGTGCCGCTGAACGACCTGACGCCCTATCTCAAGGCGCTCGTCGAGCGCGGCTACCGGGTCGCCGTCGCCGACCAGTACGAGACCGAGTCCGGCGACCTCCGACGGGAGATAAAGCGCGTCGTCACGCCGGGCACGCTCCTCGAGACCTCCCGCGCCGACGCGCAGTTCCTCGCGGCCGTCGTGACCGGCGGCGACGGCGTCGGCCTCGCGTTCGCCGACATCACGACCGGCCAGTTCCTCGTCACCGAGGCCGCGACCGTCGACGACGCCGCGGCCGAACTCTACCGCTTCGCCCCCGTCGAAGTCCTCCCCGGCCCGGACCTGCGGAGCGACGACGAGACGCTCTCGCGCCTGCGCGAGGCCACCGACGCCTCCTTCTCGCTGTTCTCCGCCGAGGCGTTCGCGCCGGGTCGCGCCCGCCACGCCGTCCGCGAGCAGTTCGGCGCGTCAACGGTCGATAGCGTCGGCCTCGACTCCGACCTCGCGACCCGCGCCGCCGGCGGCGTCCTCGCCTACGTCGAGGAGACGGGCGCGGGCGTCCTCCGGTCGATGACGCGCCTCCAAGTCTACCACCCGTCGGACCTGCTCGAACTCGACGCGACCACCCAGCGCAACCTCGAACTCATCGAGACGATGCACGGCGACCGCTCGGGGTCGCTGTTCGACACGATAGACCACACCGTCACCTCGCCCGGCGGCCGCCTCCTCCGCGAGTGGCTGACCCGCCCCCGACGCGACCGCGACGAACTCGCCCGCCGACACGACGCCGTGGAGTCGCTCGCGTCGGCCGCGCTCGCCCGCGAGCGCGTCCGCGAGGTGCTCGACGGAGCGTACGACCTCGAACGGCTCGCCTCCCGGTCGGCGTCCGGGAGCGCCGGCGCGTCAGAGCTGCTTTCGGTGCGCGACACGCTCTCGGTGCTTCCCGCGCTCGCCGACGCCATCGAGGGAACCGAACTCGCGGACTCCCCGCTCGCGGAAGTCGTCTCGCGGCCCGACCGAGACGCCGCGGCAGACCTCCGGACGGACCTCGCCGACGCGCTCGCCGAGGACCCGCCGAAGACGGTCACGCAAGGTGGGTTGTTCCAGACGGGCTACGACGACGAACTCGACGACCTCATCGAGCGCCACGAGTCGGCGAAGTCGTGGCTCGACACGCTCGCTGACCGCGAAAAGCGGGACCACGGCCTCTCGCACGTCACCGTCGACCGCAACAAGACCGACGGCTACTACATCCAGGTCGGCAAGTCGGTCGCGGACCAAGTGCCGGACCACTACCGGCAGATAAAGACGCTCAAGAACTCCAAGCGCTTCGTCACCGAGGAGCTAGAGGAGAAAGAACGCGAGATTCTCCGGCTCGAAGAGGCCCGCGGCGACCTCGAATACGAACTGTTCGAAGAGCTCCGCGAGCGCGTGGCCCGGCACGCCGAACTCTTGCAGGACGTGGGCCGGACCATCGCCGAAGTGGACGCGCTGGCGTCGCTCGCGACCCACGCCGCCGGCAACGGGTGGACGCGCCCCGAACTCACCGACGCCGGGGCGCTCGACATCGAGGCCGGTCGCCACCCGGTCGTGGAGACGACGACCGACTTCGTCCCGAACGACCTCCGCATGGACGACGAGCGCGGCTTCCTCATCGTCACCGGGCCGAACATGTCCGGCAAATCGACGTACATGCGGCAGGCGGCGCTCATCACGCTCCTCGCGCAGGTCGGCAGTTTCGTCCCCGCTCGCTCCGCGACCGTCGGCGTCGTCGACGGCATCTACACCCGCGTCGGCGCGCTGGACGAACTCGCGCAGGGCCGCTCGACGTTCATGGTCGAGATGCAAGAGCTCTCGAACATCCTCCACTCGGCCACCGAGGACTCGCTCGTCATCCTCGACGAGGTGGGCCGCGGAACCGCGACCTACGACGGCATCTCCATCGCGTGGGCGGCCACCGAGTACCTCCACAACGAGGTGCGCGCGAAGACGCTGTTCGCCACGCACTACCACGAACTGACGAGCCTCGCGGACCACCTCGACCGCGTCGCCAACGTCCACGTCGCGGCCGACGAGCGCGACGGCGACGTGACGTTCCTCAGAACCGTCGTCGACGGCCCGACCGACCGGAGCTACGGGATTCACGTCGCAGATTTGGCGGGGGTTCCGCGCCCGGTGGTCGACCGCGCCGGCGACGTGCTGGACCGACTCCGCGAGGAGAAGGCAATCGAGGCGAAGGGCTCCGGCACCTCGGAGCCCGTGCAGGCCGTCTTCGACGTGGGGAGCGGCCAGATGAAGGTTGCCGAAGCCGGCGACTCTGGCGGCGACGGCGACGATTCGGCTGGCTCCGGCGCGCCCGCGAACGGCGCGACTGGAACGGGTGCGGCCGGCAACGGCTCGGTGGACGCGGCCGCGGCCGTCGAAGGGAGTGCTGAAGCGGACCGCGCCGGGACCGGGTCCGACTCCGAGTCCGAACCCGCGCTGGACCCGGAGACGGAAGCCGTCCTCGACGAACTGCAATCGACCGACGTGAACGACACGTCGCCGCTGGACCTGATGGCGAAGGTGCAGGCGTGGCAGTCGAAACTCGACGGCGGTGACGGCGAATGAGCGACATCAAACAGCTCGACGAGAAGACCATCCAGCGCATCGCCGCCGGCGAGGTGGTCGAGCGACCGGCCTCGGTCGTCAAAGAGCTGTTCGAAAACAGCCTCGACGCGGACGCGACGCGCATCTCCGTGGCCGTCGACGCCGGCGGGGTTGAGGGCGTCCGCATCCGCGACGACGGCGTCGGCATGAGCGAGGACGACCTCGAACTCGCCGTCCGCGAGCACACGACGAGCAAAATCGGCGACATCGAGGACCTCGAAGCCGGCGTCGGCACCCTCGGCTTCCGCGGCGAGGCGCTCCACACCATCGGCGCGGTGTCGCGGCTGACCATCCGGTCGAAGCCCCGCGGCGGCGACGTGGGCACCGAGTTGCAGTACGAGGGCGGCGAGGTCGAGTCGATTCGACCCGCCGGCTGTCCCGAGGGGACGGTCGTCGAGGTCGACGACCTGTTTTACAACACGCCCGCCCGCCGGAAGTTCCTCAAGACGACGGCGACCGAGTTCGACCACGTCAACGCGGTCGTCACGCACTACGCCCTCGCCAACCCGGACGTGGCCGTCTCGCTCGAACACGACGACCGCGAGGTGTTCGCCACCGAGGGCCGCGGCGACCTCCAGTCGACCGTGCTCTCGGTGTACGGCCGCGAGGTCGCGGAATCGATGGTTCCCGTGGACCACGACGCCCCCGGCGTCTCCGTCTCGGGCCTCGTGAGCCACCCCGAGACGACCCGGAGCACTCGCGACTACCTCTCGACGTTCGTCAACGACCGCTACGTCACCGACCGCGTGCTCCGCGAGGCCGTCCTCGACGCCTACGGCGGCCAACTCGACGCCGACCGCTACCCCTTCGCGGTGCTGTTCGTCGAGGTCGCGCCCGACGCCGTGGACGTGAACGTCCACCCGCGGAAGATGGAGGTCCGCTGGGACGACGAAGCCGGCGTCAAACGCGAGGTGACCGAAGCGGTCGAAGACGCCCTGTTAAGCCACGGTCTCGTCCGGTCGTCGGCCCCGCGAGGCCGGTCGAAAGCCGACGAAGCGGCCATCGAACCCGGTTCGTCGAGCGGCGACGCCGACGCGGCGCAACTGGACCCTCACGAGGTCCGCGACTCGGAGTCGGGTGACGAATCGAAGGATGGCGACGCCCCGTCCGCGCGGGACGTGCAGTCGGCGCGGGAGGCCCGCGAATCGGGCGCTCGGGCGGACTCGACCGCGACCGACGGCCCGGAGGCGACCGAGGACGCCGACCCGGACACCACACCTGCAACTGAACGAGACTCGGGCGTCGAGTCCGGCGACCCCGCTGCCGGCGACGGCTCCGATGCGTCCGCCGAGGCTACGGAGTCGTCCGGCCCGACCTCGGTGCCGTCGTCCGCGCCGCCGACGCCGCCCCGCGAGTACGACCTCGCGCCGGGGCCGGAGACGACCGAGCAGTCGTCGCTTTCGACCGACGACGGGAGCGAATCGAGGTCGACACCGGACGAGGCGTCGTCGGCCGACTCGGGGGCGGACGACAACGCGCCCCGAAGCAGCCCCTCGCGCATCGCCGCGCCGACGACCCAGCGCGACCTCTCGGGCGGGGAAGCGGACCTCTCGCCGGAGTTCGACTCGCTGCCGCCGATGCGAATCATCGGCCAACTCGCGGACACCTACATCGTCGCCGAGACCGACGAGGGGCTGGTGCTCGTCGACCAGCACGCCGCCGACGAGCGCGTGAACTACGAGCGCCTGCGAGGCGAGGTCGAAGGCGACACGCCGACGCAGGCGCTGGCCGAGCCGGTCGACCTCGAACTCACCGCGCGCGAGGCGACGCTGTTCGAGGAGTACCGCGAGGCGCTGGCGCAGGTGGGCTTCCACGCCGGGCGGACCGGCGAGCGGACCGTCTCGGTGCGCACCGTCCCGGCGGTGTTCGACGCCGCGCTCGACCCCGAACTGCTCCGGGACGCGCTGACGGCGTTCGTCCGCGAGGAGGTCGACGGCGGCCGGAAGACCGTCGACGCCGTCGCCGACGAACTGCTGTCGGACCTCGCGTGTTACCCCTCGATTACGGGCAACACGTCGCTGCGGGAGGGCTCCGTGCTCGACCTGCTCGCGGCGCTCGACGACTGCGAGAACCCCTACGCCTGCCCCCACGGCCGCCCGGTCATCGTCGAGTTCGACCGCGACGAAATCGCCTCCCGATTCGAGCGCGACTACCCCGGTCACGGCGGGCGGCGACGCGAGGAGTAGCCCGAGTGAGTCAGTCGACGTGGCCGTCTGGTCACGCTGGTCTCGCCACCGATTCCGATTCTCGGAACCGATAGCCGCGGCGAGGATTCAAGTTCGGGCACCGAGACGGTGGAGGCGATGAACCCGCTGGTCGTTCTGGGCGTCTGCTTCGGGCCGCTGGTGCTCGTCGTCTCGTATCTCTTCACCGCGGCGACGGGGCCGAGCGTCCCCCCGTGGGCCGACGCGGCCGGGCAGGCGATTCGGCTCTACGGGACGGTGGCCGCCGTGGTCGTCGGCCCGCTAGCGCTGCACGCCGACCGACTGGACCTCGCCCGCGAGAGCGACTGGGTTCCCTCGCCCGTCTACTACCTGATTGCGGTTCCGTTCTTGAGCATCCCCATCGCGTTCATCTATCTCGTCCGGCGGCTGACGGCCGCGTGAGCCGGCCGCAAGGGCGGCCGAATCAACCGCGGGCGCGAACCTCGTCGGCAACGCCGGACGTTTATATCGCGCCCGCGAACGGCCGTCCATGACAGCACTCGTGACCTTCGGCGAGACGATGCTTCGGCTGTCGCCGCCGCGTGGCGAGCGACTCGAAACCGCCCGCGAACTCGAAGTGCAGGCGGGCGGCGCGGAGTCGAACGTCGCCGTCGCCGCCGCCCGACTCGGCCGGGACGCCGCGTGGTTCTCGAAGCTCCCGGACTCGCCGCTCGGCCGGCGAATCGTCAGCGAACTTCGGAGCCACGGCGTCGACACCGACGGCGTCGTCTGGACCGACGACGCGGACGCCCGACAGGGCGTCTACTACCTCGAACACGGGGCGTCACCGCGCCCGACGAACGTCGTCTACGACCGCGCCGACGCGGCCGTGACGACGCTGGGGACGGGCGAGTTCGACCTCGACGCCGTCCGCGACGCCGAGGTGTGTTTCACGAGCGGCATCACGCCCGCGCTCTCCGAGACGCTCTCCGAGACCACCGCCGACGTGCTCGACGCGGCGCAGAACGCCGGGACGACGACCGCCTTCGACCTGAACTACCGGACGAAACTCTGGTCGCCCGACGAGGCGGCCGAAGTCTACCGCGACCTGCTCGACTCGGTCGACCTGCTTTTCGCCGCCGAACGCGACGCGGCGACCGTCCTCGGGCGCGACGGCGACGCCGAGTCGGTCGCCCGCGGGCTCGCCGGTGACTACGACATCGAAACCGTCGTCGTCACCCGCGGCGAGGAAGGGTCGCTCGCGGTGTCCGACGGCGCGGTATCCGAACAGGGCGTCTACGAGGCGGAGACGCACGACGCCATCGGCACCGGCGACGCCTTCGTCGGCGGCTTCCTCGCGAAGCACCTCGACGGCGGGAGCGTGGCCGAGTCGCTGGAGTGGGCCTCGGCGACGGCGTCGTTCAAGCGGACCGTCGAGGGCGACATCGCCGTCGTCACCCCCGAGGACGTCGAGCGCGTCGTCGCGGAAGAGGGCGACGGCATCTCGCGGTAGGGCCGCCGACCCGTCAACGAAATCGGACGACCGACCGACGATAACGATTTTCCGTCACAGTCGAAGGGTCAGATTCAAACCCGCCACGAGGATAATCGCTTTCGGTAATGGCAACACTCTCGTTCGAACCGCTGACGTACGACGACATCCCGGAGGCCGAGCGGCCGTCGCTCGCGCAGGCGCTCGTCCCCGTCGTCGGGATGCTCGTCTTCCTGAGCGTCGGCGTCATCTGGCTCGGGCTCGACCCGCAGTTGCCGCTTCTGTGGGGCATCATCCTCACCGGCGCGGTGGGTCGCTACTGGCTGGGGCTGCCGTGGACCCGGCTCTCGGCGGGCATCCGCGACGGCATCAACATGGGACTGTCGGCGCTCCTCATCCTGCTCGTCGTCTACATGCTCATCTCGACGTGGACTGCCGCGGGGACGATTCCCGCGCTCATCTACTACGGCCTCGACTTCCTGTCGCCGGCGGTGTTCCTCCCCGTGGCGACGCTGCTTTCGGCCGTGGTCACCTTCGCCATCGGCTCGTCGTGGACGACCGCCGCGACGCTGGGCGTCGCCTTCATCGGCATCGGCTCGGGGCTGGGGATGCCCGACGCGATGACCGCCGGCGCGGTTCTGACGGGCGCGTACACCGGCGACAAGGTGTCGCCGTTTTCCGACACGACGAACCTCGCGGCCGCCGTCACGAACACCGAACTCCTGACTCACGTCCGGACGATGCGCGTCGGGACGGCCATCGCGCTGGCAATCTCGCTCGTCGCCTACGCCGCCCTCGGCCTCACGGCGAGCGGGAGCATCCCGGTCGGGCGCGTCGCAGAAATGCAGGCGGCCATCGCCGGGACGTACGCCGTGACGCCGCTCGTGTTCGCGCCGCTCGTCGTGACGTTCGTCCTCGCGCTCCGTGGGTATCCCGCCTTACCGTCTATCGTCGCGGGCGTTGTCGCCGGGACGTTCACCCAACTGTTCGTCCAAGGCCCCGTCGCGGTCGACACCTTCGTCGGCGCGTGGAACGTCGCCTTCGCGGGCACCGCGCCCGCGACGGGCGTCGAGACGGTCGACTCGCTGCTCGCCTCCGACGGCCTGCTCGGGTCGGCGTGGACGATGACCGTCATCCTCGCGTCGCTGTCGCTCGGCGGGATTCTCGAACGGACCGGCTCCATCGCCGTCCTCGCACACCGCCTGCGGCGGGTGCTCACCTCGGTCGCCTCGCTGACGGTCGGGACGGCCGCTTCGTCGCTGGCGATGAACGCCATCGCGGCCGACCAGTACATGAGCATCGTCGTCCCCGGGATGAGCTTCCGCGGCCTCTACGACGACTTCGACCTCGAAAGCCGGAACCTCTCGCGGGCCATCGAGTCCGCGGGGACGACCACGAGCGCGCTCATCCCGTGGGGGACCGGCGGCGCGTACATGGCCGACGTGCTCGGCGTGCCGACGCTCCAGTACGCGCCCTACTACTTCCTCGGCTTCCTCTCGCCGCTCATCCTCGTGGCGATGGGGCTGTCGGGGTGGCGAGTCACGGAACAGGGCTCCGACACCGACGCCGGTCTCCGCGGCGCGGTCGCGTCCTTCGGCGGCGACGACTGAGCGAGCGCCGAGGTGCGCGGGCGACGACCCGCCGGCAGCGACCTCCGGCGGCGACCTCCCCGGCGACCCACCGACGACGACCCCCCGCGGTCGCCGGGCGACCGGCAGGCGTATTTCCGTTCGCCCAGTAGCCGCGGACATGGAGGTCACGACGGCCGGCCGATTTCGGGTCTATCGCAGTCCGCGCGACGGAGACGAACTCCTCTTGCTCGAACTCCCCGACGAGCGCGTCGACTGGACCGACCCGGCCGTCGAGACCGACGCCGACGACGCCTACTCACCGACCTACGTCCCGCGAACGGGCTACGACGGCGACCTCGCAGCGCGCGTGTCGGCGCTCGAACCCGGCAACGAAATCGAGGCCACGCTGCGCTGGGACGACGGCGACCCGCAGTTCGAGGAACTGTCGGTCCGCGACCGGACCCGGTTCCGGTTCGTCGGGGCCGCGACGGGGCTGTTCGAGGCCGCCCGCGAGACGTGGCGGGCGACCGGCGACGGCGAGGCCATCGGGTCGCGCGTCACCTACGGGACCGACGGCGACCCCAACGCCGTGCTCTATGTCTTCGCGAAACAGCCCGGCGCGCGCGACCTGTTCGACGAGTTCGGCGACGGCGTCGTCCCCGTGGACCCGCTTTTGGACCGCCTCGACGACGAGACCGACGCGCCGGACGCGCCCCGCGAGGTGTTCGTTCTGCGCCCCCTCGACGAGGAGTTCGTCCTCGTCGCCATCGCGCTCGACCGCGAAGGGCTGTTCGCGCGGACGATGCGCGACACCTACTGCTGACGCCGCAGAGTCGCGGGCGGCGACGCCGACCCGCCGCGGTCCACTCGGTCACTCGTCGCCGTCGCCGTCGCTCGACGCGCGGGAACCGCACTCCGAACACCGATAGACGGTTCGCCAGCCGCCGCCGGTGACGAACCGCCGTCGAAACGAGTGTCTCGCGCCGCAGTCGTCGCAGACCGTCGGCGGTCCGGCCGGGTCGGGAGAGTCGCGCATACGCCGAATCGTGGCGGCTGCGACCGAAACCTCACCGCCGACCGATATCGACGGGAGAGTGGCCGGTCGAGTTCGAAGGGCTCGGGAGAAAAGCCGGGCGACGAGGCGCGTCAGTCCTCTTGGGTCCAGCGCTGGTAGACCGCGGAGCCGCCGAGGACGGCGAAGACGAGCGAGCCGAGACCGGGCGCGCCGATGGCCGAGATGACGGGGACGCCGACGGCGACGGCAATCATGAGGACGATGCCGAGCGCGGCGAGGGCGGCGTAGTACTCGCTCCACGAGAGTTCGCCCTCGGGGACGACCTCCATGTAGACCGTCACGTCGCCCGCCTCGGCCAGCGAGACGACTTTCGACTCCTCGTCGTAGTGCACGATGTCCAGTTCGGCGAGTTTCGGGATGTGGGTCTGTTGCAGCGAGACGTAGGCGCTCTGCCGGATGTTCCGCGGGGGCGGCGACTCCCCGGTCTCGGCTTCCGCGATGCGCTCCGAGAGTTCGCGGAGCGTCAGGTCGCCGTCTTGGAGGAACTCGATGGCCATCCGACGGCGGTCGTTACTCAGTACCTCGTGAATACGCGTCTCGGAGAGTCCGGGTTCGGATGTTGTCGCCATACGAGGATTCGATCGGTTTGTGACTGGTCGCTTCTCCTATATCAACGGTTCGCCTCCGGTATCGAAATCAAAAACGTCGACGGCGACCGAATCACCCGACAGGACTCCCGTCAGCCGCGGTTCGGGGCGGATTGGCGACAGCTGTCAGCCGGGCGTCGGCCACAAGAACCATCTACCGGGAGATTCGCGCGACCCGCGACCCACGAGCGTCGACGACTCGGTGCTGCGGGCGACGACGTTACGGGCGTCGAGGGTGAGGACGGACCGCGGCGCGCCGCCCAGCGCGCGAGAAGTCGGGCCGCGCGGCCGGCGTCCCCTCAGTCGTCGTCAGAGACGGTACCGGCCGACGACCCGTCCGGCGACCCGCCGAGCATATTCTCCCGGAGGTCGGATTCGATGGCCTCCAGCGACCGCCCCTTCGTCTCGGGGACGAACCGATAGGTGAACGCGAGCGCGACGGCGCTCAGCGCCGCGAACACCCAGAACGTCCCCGCGGTCGTGATTTCTGCGACCATGACGGGGAAGGCGAGCGACACCGCGAGGTTCGCCACCCAGTTGAACACCGTGACGACGCCCATGGCCGTCCCGCGGACCTTCAACGGGTAAATCTCGGAGATGAGAAGCCAGAACACCGGGCCGAGACCGACGGCGAAAAAGGCCACGTAGAGCATGAGGCTCCCGGTGGCGACCGTGCCGACGAATCCCGAAAAGCCCGGCAGGTAGAACGCCGCGCCGAGCGCGACGAGCGTGAGCGTCATCCCCGCGAGGCCGACCGAAAGCAGCGGGCGGCGGCCTCGGCGGTCGATGAGAACGACCGCGACGACGGTCATGACGACGTTGACGACGCCGATGCCGACCGTGGCGAGGATGGACGCCGAGGACTCGAAGCCGGTCGATTCGAGAATCGTCGGCGCGTAGTAGATGACCGTGTTGATGCCGGTGACCTGCTGGAGGACGGCGAGGCCGACGCCGACGACGAGCGCCGGGCGCATCCACGGTTCGAGGAGGTCGAGCAGGCCGCCGTCTTCCGCCTCGATGGTCTCGTTAATCTCTGCGAGTTCGGCCCGAATCTGGTCGTCGGTTCGGGTCCGCGAGAGCACGTCGCGGGCCTTCGACTCCCGGTCGTGTTCGACCAGCCAGCGGGGGCTCTCGGGCATGAACACCATCCCGGCCGCGAGGATGACCGCGGGCACCATGCCGGTGCCGAGCATCCAGCGCCACTGCCCGCCGTCGGCGAAGGCGTAGTTGACGAAGTACGACGAGAGGATGCCGACGGTGACCGCGAGCTGGTTCAGCGAGACCAGTGAACCGCGAATCTTCGGCGGCGCGATTTCGGAGAGATACAGCGGGCCGACGATGGAGGCGAAGCCGATGGCGACGCCGTCGATGAGTCGCCCGACGACGAGCACCTCGACGGTCGGCGCGATAGCCATCACCAGCGAGCCGACGAAGAAGACGACAGCGCTGACGAGGATGAGCCGCCTGCGACCCCAGCGGTCGGCGAGGTAGCCGCCGAGCGCCGCGCCGAGTGCCGCGCCCGCCAGCGCGCCGCTGACGACGATGCCCTCCACCAGCGGCGTCATCGTGAACGCGTCTCTGATGTAGAGGAACGCGCCCGAGATGATGCCCGTGTCGAACCCGAACAGCAGTCCGTTGAGGGCGGCGAGCGCGGCCGTCACGTAGACGAACCGGTTTCGCCTGTCCGCCCCGGGTGCGTCAGTATCGACTGTCATAAATTGTACTCGTTCGTTATGTATTCGGTTCTGAGTTAGAAAATTTACGACGTATTATCAACAGACGAAAATTAACATATTCGATTCGATGAGACGTATATAACGACGCAGTCAGCCGTTTTCTCGGACGAGTCCTGACTCTGACACCCGATACTGTTAGATTAAAAATGTAAATGGACCCGATTCAGAAACAGAGTTGTAATCTGATAAGATACGACGAGAAGACTCAACAGGCCGCGGCGACGACATCGGACGATGAGCGACGCCGTCCCCATCGTCATCTACACGCGCACGGAGTGTCACCTCTGCGACGAGGCCGAAGCGACCGTTCGCGAGGTCGCAGACGAGGTGGCTGTCACGGTCGATATCGACCTCGTGAACGTCGACAGCGACGAGGAACTCCGCGAGAAGTACGGGGAGCGCGTGCCCTACGTCTACGTCGACGGCCGACCGGCGTTCAAGTTCCGCGTCGACGCCGACCGACTCGGGGAGAAGCTGACCGCGGCGCGGGAGTGACCGCCGTCGTCGGCGTCGTCGGCGTCGTCGGTCGGCCCACTCGACGCCGGGGTCGCGCGCTTCAAGCGGGCGTACGCCTATGGCCTCGGCGCGCCTTTTGATACGCATGGAAGCCGACAGACGACTCCTCCGCGAGGCGCGGGAGCGACTCGACGGGTGGACGTACACGGCCCGCGACCGGGCGTACCGCGAGCTGTTCGCCGGTGACGACGCCGCCGTCACGGCCGAGGAGCGGCAGCTTCTCGACGAGGTGGACGCGGAACTCGCGGGCGACGGCGACGACGGGCTCTGGGGCACGGACGAGTACGCCGTCGTCATGGGTCATCCGAAGAACCACCCGATTTCGGTCGTCTGCACCCGCCACCCGGAGATTCCGTCGTCGTGGTCGCGGGGCGGCGAGAGCCTGACCGAGCCGGAGCGCGAGCAGTTCAACGACCTCCTGTGGGACTACTGCGAGCGCGTCCGCCGGTACGTCCAAGACGAGGTCAACGAGTACGTCGGCGTCGCGGGCGTCCCCGAGGAGTAGCCGGCGTCGCGGCGGCCGATGCCCGGCGTCGAAGCGGTTCCGAGAGCCGCAACGCCCCGCGTTCGCCCCGATTCCGACGGTGTGAGAACGAGTCCCGCATTCAAGCCCGCGGAGACCCTATCAGTCGACCATGAGCGACACTGAGACACTGGACGCCGTCCGTGAGTTCGAACACGACGGAACCACGTACAAGATGGCGGACCTGACCGTACTCGAAGAACAGGGCCTCTGCGAACTCGACAGGCTCCCGGTGAGCATCCGCATCCTGTTGGAGTCCGTACTGCGAAACGTCGACGGCGACATCGTCACCGAAGACGACGTGCGAAACGCCGCCTCGTGGGAGCCGGACGTGCCGAACGTCGAAGTTCCGTTCACGCCGTCTCGCGTGGTGTTGCAGGACCTCACGGGCGTGCCAGCGGTCGTCGACCTCGCTGCGCTCCGGTCGGCCGCCGACCGCGCCGGCGAGGACCCGAAGCTCGTCGAACCCGAAGTTCCCTGTGACCTCGTCATCGACCACAGCGTGCAGGTGGACTTCTTCGGCTCGCCCGACGCCTACGAGAAGAACGTCGAACTGGAGTACGAGCGCAACGCCGAGCGCTACAAGGCGCTCAAGTGGGCGCAGAACGCCTTCGACAACTTCAGCGTCGTCCCGCCGGGCACGGGTATCGTCCACCAGGTGAACCTCGAACACCTCGGGCGGGTCGTCCACGACCGCGAGTGGCGCGGCGACCGCTGGCTCCTCCCCGACACGCTCGTCGGCACCGACAGCCACACGCCGATGATAGGCGGCATCGGCGTCGTCGGCTGGGGCGTCGGCGGCATCGAGGCCGAGGCGGCGATGCTCGGCCAGCCCATCACGATGAAGCTCCCCGAGGTCGTCGGCGTCAGACTCGACGGCGAACTCCCCGAGGGCGCGACCGCGACCGACCTCGTGTTGCACGTCACCGAACAGCTCCGCGAGGTCGGCGTCGTCGACCGGTTCGTCGAGTTCTTCGGCCCCGGCGTGGGGAACCTCTCGGTCCCCGACCGGGCGACCATCTCCAACATGGCCCCCGAACAGGGGTCGACCATCAGCGTCTTCCCGGTCGACGAGGCGACGCTGGACTACCTCGAACTGACGGGCCGCGACCCCGAACACATCGAACTCGTCCGCGAGTACCTCGACGCGCAGGGGCTCTTCGGCGAGCAACACCCCGAGTACACGGAGACGGTCGACGTGGACCTCTCGGCGGTCGAACCGAGCCTCGCCGGGCCGAAGCGCCCGCAGGACCGCGTCGCCATGGGCGACATGAAGACGCACTTCCGCGAACTCCTCTACGGCGAGTTCGAGGAGGTCGTCGACGACGTGGACGAGGAGGCAATCACTCGCTGGCTCGGTGAGGGAGGCGACGGCGGCGAGCTCGCGGGCGACGGCGGGACGCTGACCGAGACGCCCGAGGCGGCCCCGGAAGAACCCGACCTCGGTGAGCTAACCAAGCGCGTCGAAGTCGACCTCGGCGGCGAGACGGTCGAAATCGGCCACGGGAGCGTCGTCGTCAGCGCCATCACCTCCTGTACGAACACCTCGAACCCGTCGGTCATGGTCGCCGCGGGCCTCCTCGCGCGTAACGCGCTGGAGAAGGGCCTCGACGTGCCCGAGTACGTGAAGACGAGCCTCGCGCCGGGGAGTCGCGTCGTCACGGAGTACCTGAAGAAAGCCGACCTGCTCCCGCATCTCGAAGCGCTCGGCTACGACGTGGTCGGCTACGGCTGTACCACCTGCATCGGCAACGCCGGGCCGCTGCCCGAACCCATCGAGAACGCCATCGACGAACACGGCCTGTGGACGACGAGCGTCCTCAGCGGCAACCGCAACTTCGAGGCGCGCATCCACCCGAAGATTCGCGCGAACTACCTCGCCAGCCCGCCGCTGGTCGTCGCCTACGGCCTCGCCGGGCGGATGGACATCGACCTCGAAACCGACCCGCTCGGCACCGACGACGACGGCAACGCCGTCTACCTCGCGGACATCTGGCCGGACGCCGACGAGATACGGGAGACCATCCACGACAGCGTCGACCCCTCGATGTTCCGCGAGAAGTACGCCGAGGTGTTCGAGGGCGACGAGCGGTGGGAGGCGCTCGAAGCGCCGACCGGCGACGTGTACGACTGGGACGACGAGTCGACCTACATCCGCGAGCCGCCGTTCTTTACGGACTTCCCGCTGGAGAAACCCGGCGTCTCCGACATCGAAGACGCCCGCTGTCTGCTGACGCTCGGCGACACGGTGACGACCGACCACATCAGCCCCGCCGGGCCGTTCGGGTCGAAACTGCCGGCCGGCCAGTGGCTCATGGACCACGGCGTCGACCCCGTGGACTTCAACACCTACGGCTCCCGCCGCGGCAACCACGAGGTGATGATGCGCGGGACGTTCGCCAACGTCCGCATCGAAAACCGGATGCTCGACGACGTGGAGGGCGGCTACACGATTCACCACCCGACGGGCGAGGAGACGACCGTCTTCGAGGCCAGCCAGCGCTACCGCGAGGAGGGGACCCCGCTCGTCGTCCTCTCGGGCGTCGAGTTCGGGACCGGCTCCAGCCGCGACTGGGCGGCGAAGGGCACCGACCTCCTCGGCGTGCGCGCGACCATCGCCGAGAGCTACGAGCGCATCTACCGCGACAACCTCGTCGGCATGGGCGTCCTCCCGCTCCAGTTCGAAGCCGGCGACTCGTGGGAGTCGCTCGGCCTCGACGGCTCCGAGCAGTTCGACATCCGCGGCCTCGACGACGGCCTCGAAGTCAACGACGAACTGACGGTTATCGCCACGAAAGACGACGGAACCGAAGTCGAGTTCGACGTGACCGCGCAGGTCGGTACGCCCGCCGCGGTGACGTACGTCGAACACGGCGGCATCCTCCACTACGTGCTCCGTTGGCTCCTGACCGAGAACTGACGCCGGGAGGCGGTCAGCGGGCTGCACCGGGGAGCCGAATCGGGGGACTGAGTCGGGGTGCCACCCCGACCGCGTTCGACCCACGCGTCGGACTCGCGGAGCGTCACGAGTCACCGAAGACGCGTGGATTCATCACCCGTGGCGTGCTACATCATGGCATGGTAACCGTGACACCCTCGGTCCGCCCGACGTGGACGGCCCTCGCGCGTCGCGGGCTGGCGACCGCGGCGGTCGCGAGCGTCGCGAACGCGCTCTTATTGACGCTCGTCCTCGGAATGGGGCTCGTCGAGCCGTTCGCACCGCTTTCGTACCCGCCGGTCGTGTTCCTCTCGGCCGCCGGCGCGGTCGCGGCGACGCTCGTCTACGGACTGCTCACGGGCCGCGTCACCGACGCGGACCGGACGTTTTTCAGGGTCGCGGTCGCGGTGCTCGTGGCGTCGTTCCTCCCCGACATCGGGCTCCTGTACGTCGACCCCGGAGCGACCGTGCCGGGCGTCCTCGTGTTGATGGTGATGCACGTCGTCGTCGCGGCGGTCTGCGTGGCGTCGCTCACCGAACTCGGGTGGGGCGTCCCGAGGGGGAACCGACCGAACGGGCCCGAGGAGTGACCGCGCGCCCGCCGTGCGACCTCTGTTTAGGATGGCCTAAAAACCGAAGACACTATGTTGTTTTAGGTTGGCCTAAATGGTATGGCCGACAAGGAGTCGCAACGGTCGTCGAGACCGAACCGACGCGGCGCGCTCGCGTGCGGCGGCGGAACCGTCGCGGGTGAGTGTTGACCATGCGCGAGTGCCTCGGCGTCGAAACCGCCGGTCCGAGCGTACTGTCGCGGTCGGACGCGCCGGGTGTTCGGAGGTGCAGACGTGGTTGCTGACTGCGCCGCGGGCGTCCGAGACGCGCTTGACCGCGTCGCGAGCGAGCGCGAACAGGTGCTGGCGAAGCGACGGGCCGTCGAGCGGTTCGAACGCCGCGTGCGAAAGCTCGCCGCGCAGTCGGCGCGCCCCCCAGCCGGGACCACCCGGGCGACCGCGTGCGGGACCGCGTCGGTGGCGGCGGCGACCCGACGAGACGACGCCGCCGACGAGGGGCGGCGACGAGTCCGCGAGCTGTTCGCGGAGACGATACGCCCGCACAGCGTCTCCGACGTGAGCGAGTCCGAACCGCTCGCGGTGACGATACGCGAGGAGTTCGGCCCGGAGGTCGCGACGGCGCTCTCCCCGGACGCCGGGAGCCGGTTCACGCCGGCGGTCAAAGAGGCGGTCGTGTCGGCGGCGACGGAGCGACAGCGAGCTCTCGACGGGATGTGCCGGGCGCTCGACGGCGAAGAGCGGTCGCTTCGGGCGGCGCTCGCCGTGCTGGACGAGTGGGAAGGCTGGGTGGCACGGGCGGACGAGACGCCGCTTTCGGAGCTGGGGTTCGACGCCCTCCGGCGGCGTCACGAGACGCTCGCCGACCACCGCGAGGCGTGCGACCGACTGGTCCGCGAGCGACAGCGACACCTCAACGGGGCGACCCACCACACCGCGGCGGTCGAAGTTGACCACCGATTTCTCGCGACGTACCTCTACGAGGACCGCGCGACCGACCACCCGGTCTTGGCGGCCGCGACCCGCGTGGACGACAGCTGCGCGGACTGTCAGCGAGCCGTGCGCGACCACCTCGTCCGCCGCGTATGATCGGCGCGCCGCAGTATCTCCTCACGCTGTACATCGCCGAGCGGGAGGACGACGAGGAGTCACCGATTTCGCCGGGGTACGTCGCCGACGCGCTCGACCGCTCGCCGCCCGCGGCGACGGAGCGCCTCCAGAACCTCGATGCCAAGGGACTCGTGGACTACGAGCCCTACGAGGGCGCGACGCTCACTGCCGAGGGCCGCGACGCCGCCGCGGACCTCTACGACACCTACCAAATCCTCTCGCGGTTCTGCCGGGACGTGCTCGGCGTCAACGACCACGAAGACGAGGCGATGCAACTAGTCGGGAACGTCAGCCCGACGGTCGCCGAGCGTCTCTCGGCGACGCTGCTTCGCGGCGACGGCGACCGCGACGGAGCACGTCAGGCGGCTGGGTCGGAATCGACGTCGTCCCCGGACAACCCCGCGAGCTGAACGCATCGGCGTGAATCCGAACGACCCTTGCTGCTTGTCAACAAATAGCACTAATTTGTCGCCACGGAACCGCACCCTTTTTGTTTTAGGTTTCCCTAAAGCATCGCAATGGCCGCTGGTACGCAGTCGAACTCTGAATCCGTGTCGGAGCCCGACCGACCCGACTCCCCCGAGATATCCGTCTGCAAAGGTGGACCGGGGAAGTCGGTGTTCATGGAGTCGGGCAACAGCGACGGCTGGATTTCGAGCGACGTGACTATCGACGTGACGCGATAGTCCCGTTCGAACGGGCGCGCTCGGGACGCGAGCGCGACGAGTACGGGAGCTACGCGTCGCGGGAATCACCCCGGGAAAAAGCGTCGAACGTCGGAACGAAAACGGCGTCCTCCGACGCGTCGGCGGCGGCGCTTACTGAACGAGCGTGTCGTCTTCGAGGTAGTGGTCGATGACGTGGGCGTGTTCTTCGATTTCGATGAGTTGCTCGCGGAGCATGTGCGCCGTCGCGTGGTCCCCGAGACCCGCGGCGAGTTCGATGTGTTCGCGGTAGCTCTCGATGATGTCGCCGTACATTTCGAGGTCGTTCGACAGCGAGGTGCGGATGTCGTAGACGTCCTCGTCTTCGGGCTCGACCGTCGCGGCCTCGCTCAGCGCGGGCATGCTGGCGTGGGGGACGCCGCCGATGGACTGGAGGCGCTCCGCGATTTCGTCGGCGGCCTCCTCGACTTCCTCGTAGGCCTCCTGGAGGAACTCGTGGATGCGGAGGTGCTCGGCACCTTCGGCGTTCCAGTGGTGCTTGTGGAGCTGGTGGTAGAGGACGTACGCGTCCGCGAGGTCGGTGTTCAGCGCTTCGATTATCTGCTCGGCTTTCTCGGTGTCGAGTCGAACCGGGTTGTCGCCGACGCTGCCTGCTTCCTTGAGGACTGACTTCTGTGTGCTCATCTCGACTGGTAGTTGGGACTGCGAGCACTTAATACTTATCCGAGAACGAACAATTTTTCGTGTGGCCTAAAATCTCGTTTGTCGATATCGGATTATCGCTTCTAAAACGGTGACTGAAGCGTGTGAGGTGGCAGCACGGGCTCGGGCGGATAGCCGTGAGACGGCGACCGTGTCGCAGTAACTATCACATTCATTACGATACTGTCTGTCGGCCGGGAGCTGTCTCGTGGGAGCCTGTCAGAAGAGGGGTGCACTCGCACGCTGGCGCGGTCACCGCGAACGGAGTCCCAGTCTCGCGGGACCGTTCCGCCCTCGTCGCGCATCGTGAGCGCGACGGCGTCGGATGCGCTCAGGCGTGCGATCAACACCCTTTTGCGCGGTGCCGTCGAGCGAATAGCCGTGTTCCGACCTGTGTTCAGCCCGGCCGACGACTCGCCGGCGCGCGGCGTCACCGACCGCGCGCGGAGTGAGTGACGTGTTCGTCGACGCCCTCCGGTACCCGTTCGCGGACCGGGCGCGAGTGGACGGCACCGCGACGTGTCTCGTCGCGCTGCTGGTCGGTGGGACGCTCCTCCGCCTCGCAGCGCGACTCTGGCCAGACCTCACGTTTCTGGCCCCCGCGCTCGCCGCGGTCGTCCCCCTCGTCGTCTTCCTCGGCCTCGTCGGCGGCGTGCTCGCCGGCGACGGCTTTCCCCCGCTGGCGACGACCGAGACGCTCAGACTCGCCGGGCGAGTGGTCGGCGTCGCCGCCGTCTACCTCCTCCCGGCCGCGGTCACCGTCGTCGCCGTCGGCTACGTGACCGCGACCGGCTCGATTCCGGCCGTGCTGACCGGCGTGACGACGGCGATGCTCGCGACCGTCGCGCTGCTCGTCACGGTCGTCTGCGCGTATCTCCTTCCGGCCGCGACCGCCGTGAGCGTTCACGAGGGACTCCGCGCGGGGCTCCGGCGAGACGCCCTTCGCGGGGCGGCCTCGGGGACGTACTTCTTCGCGTGGGTGGGCGCGGCCGTCCTCGTCGTCCTCGCGTGGAGCGCGCTCGCGGCGACGATTTCGCGGAGCGTCGCCGCCCTCCTGGCGCTCGGCTGGTGCGCGTACGCTCACGTCGCCGCCGCGGCGCTCGTCGCCGAAGGCGTCGGCCGGACCACCCCCTGGTGAGAAGAGAAACGGCGCGGGGTCGAACGACCGAAAAAGACGGGGCGGTTAGCCGAGGTCGATCTGCTGTGCGGCTTCTTCCATCGACCGATTGTGGAGCGCTTCGCCCGTCCTGCCGTCGAAGAGGTGGATTGCCTCCTCCGGAATCCGCGCGACCAGCGCCTCGCCCGGACTGATGCGCGTGAGGCCGTCCGTGGTCGCGACCAGCGTCTCCGCGGTCTCGGGGTCCGCGTCGGGCTCGAAATAGAGGTACACCGTGTTCTCGTCGCCCATCGGCTCGACGACGTCGACCGTCATCTCGAAGTCGTGGTCGCCGCTCGCGGCCTCGACGAGTTCGATTGACTCGGGGCGGATACCGAGGACGAGGTCGGTCACGTCGCCGATGTCGTCGCGTATCTCCGCGCCGACCGGGTACTCGAAGGAGTCACCGACCAGGCGGTCGCCCTCGCGAGTCACGTCGAAGAAGTTCATCGACGGCTCGCCGAGGAAGCTCGCGACGAACTGGTTTGCGGGCTCGTGGTAACACTCCAGCGGCGTCGCAATCTGCTGGAGCTCCCCGCCGTCGAGGATGGCGATGCGGTCGCCCATCGTCATCGCCTCCGTCTGGTCGTGGGTGACGTAGACGGTCGTGACGCCGAGGTCGTCTTGGAGCCGCTGGAGCTCAGTCCGCATCTGCGCGCGGAGCTTCGCGTCCAGGTTGCTGAGCGGTTCGTCCATCAGGAACACCTCGGGGTCGCGCACGATGGCGCGGCCGAGTGCGACGCGCTGCTGTTGGCCGCCCGAGAGGTCGCTCGGCTTCCGGTCCAACAGGCTCGGGATGTCGAGCAGGTCGGCCGTCTCCGAGACCATCCGACCGATTTCGTCGTCCGGGAGGTCGGTCGATTCCTCCAGACCGAACGACATGTTCTGGCGGACGGTCATGTGCGGGTACAGCGCGTACGACTGGAACACCATCGCGATGTCCCGGTCCTGAGAGGCCACGTCGTTGATGACGCGGTCGCCGAGCGAAATCGTGCCCGACGTAATCGTCTCCAGGCCCGCAATCATCCGGAGCGTCGTCGACTTGCCACAGCCCGACGGGCCGACGACGACGAGGAACTCCCCGTCGTCTATCGACATCGAGATGTCGTCGACAGCGACGATTTCGTCGTCGCCGTCCTGGAACGTCTTCGTTATCGAATCGAGTTCAAGCGTTGCCATATCTCTGAGTAGGTATCGTTGGTGTGCTGTCGGTTCCGAACCGCGCCGGGGGTCGCCGCCGGTGGCCGCGGTCGCCGTTCGAGACGGTCTCGACGGCGGTCGCGTCGGCGCGACGACGCGTCACGCCGCCACCCCCTCGGCGAACTCGTCGCCGAAGAAGATGTACACCGCGAGCGTCGGGAGCGCCGCGAAGAACGCTCCGGCCATCCGGAGCGCGAAGTCCTGTCCCTCGAGCGAGGTGCCGAGCCCCGCGAGAATCAACACGACGGGGGCCGCCGGACTCGACTCCGTCGAGACGAGCACCAGCGTGAACAGGAGGTCGTTCCAGATCTGGGTGAACTGGTAGATGAGGACCACGGCGAACATCGGTCCCGAAAGCGGGAAGACGATCCGCCGGTACACCCGCCGGAGCGTCGCCCCGTCGAGGCGCGCGGACTCGATCATCTCCTCGCTCATCGTCTTGTAGTACGTCCGGAACAGGAGCGTACAGATCGGAATCCCGTAGGCGACGTGGGTCACCACGAGTTCGACGATGCCGACGTAGTCGTTCGGGATACCGAGCGCCCAGACGAACGACAGCAGGTCGGTGAGCTGGGCCCACTGCGACCAGAACTGCGTCAGCGGCACCAACACGGCCTGGTACGGGATGAAGATGCCCGCGATGATGAGCGCCAAGACCAGCGCCTTGTACGACTGCTTCCAATCGGGAATCGTCAGCCCGTACGCCGTGATGCTGCCGACGAACGCCGAAATGACCGTCGCGGGCACGGCGTACAGCATGCTGTTGCCCATCCCGCGTAGCAGGGCCTCGACCGCCGCCTGCCACTTCTCCAGCGTGAACCCGGACGGCCCGGGCGGGGCGAACGGAGCGGTCTCGACGATTGCGGTCCCGGTCTTGATCGACGTGACCAGCCCGGACTCGATGGGGACGAGATAGAATCCCGCCGCCAACAGCAGGACGACGTACAGACCGGCGTCCTCTATCGTCATCTGCTCGACGTTCCGGCGTAGCCGGGCCGTGAACGTCGCCGTTCCGCCGTCCGTTCGAAGCGTGTCGTCTGTCATAGGTTGTTCCTCCGGTACTCGTAGACGAGGTACGGGCCGATAACGCCGAGCGCCATCGCAAACAGGACGATAGCAATCGCCGCGCCGTACGCCCAGTTGAGGTTCGCGTACGCCTCGCGGACCATCTTCGTCGCTAAGATGTCGGCACCGTTCGGCGGCCGATAGCCGCCGACCAGCGAGTAAAGGAAGTCGAACGCCTTCATTCCGAACACCATCAGCACGACGGCGGCGCTTATCGTCGCACCCTTCAACTGCGGGATGATGACCCGCCAGTACATCTTCAGCGTCGACGCGCCGTCGACTTTCGCCGCCTCGTAGTGTTCGTCCGGAATCGCGCGGAGTCCGGCGAGGTACACGACCATCGCGTACCCGGAGAACTGCCACATCAACGCGAAGATGACCGCCCAGAGGACGATGGCCTGATTACCGAGCCAGCTAATCGGGCCGACGCCGACGAGACCGACGACGCGGTTGGCGATTCCGTTGTTGTAGTTGTAAATCCACAGCCAGAACTGCGCCGTCACGACGAACGAGAGGCTCATCGGCAACAGATAGATCGTCCGGAACGAGTTCTCGAATCGGATTCCGCGGTCGATGAGAATCGCCAGTATGAGACCGACCGCGAGCGTCCCCGCCGTGAACGCGACGAGCAGTATGAACGTGTTGACCGCGGCGTCGATGAATCCCGAGTCCGCGAGCGCCCGCGTGTACATCTCGAAGTCGAGGTTCGAGTAGTCCGGCGCGTTCGCGAACCGCTGGTAGTCGGTCAGCGAGATGAGGAAGTTCCAGATGACCGCGCCGTAGACGAAAAGCCCCATCAGCAGGAACGGCGGGATCCAGAAAATCGACGATTCGAGGAAGTCGCTCCCGAGCCGTCCGTCGATTCCCGCGGCGAGGCGGTCCAACGCCCCCGATTCGGAGTCCGGACTCCGGGAGTCCTCGTTCACGACGCCGCCGTCGGTGCGGACTGCATCGCGCTCGCCGCCGGCATCGTTGACCCGCTGGTCGTCAGCCGAACCGGGAGTAATCGCGCGGCGCACTCGTTGATAAAAATTCGACATTTCTTGGGGCTCAGTTCGAGACCGCGTCCAGGAACCCCTGCGTCGCGGCGTCGACGTTGTACGGGCCGGTGAACTCCGAGGAGATGACTTCGTTGAGCGCCGTCATCGTCTCGGAGGGGACACCGAGGCCGTGCTGGAGGTTCGGCGGACGGTACTCCGCGTTGGCGAAGTCTTCGGCGGTCTCCTGAAGGTACGGTCCGAACTCTTCCATGCTCACGTCGGTTCGCGTCGGAATCGAGCCCTTGTACTGGTTGAACGCGATCTGCGCTTCGGGGCTGCCGACGAACGCCGCCCAGGTCTTCGACGCCTCCGGGGTCGGGTTGTCGGCCGGGTAGAGGAACGAGTCCATGTGGAGCGTGTACATGCCCTCCGTGCCGGGGAACGTCTTGAAGCCCCAGTCTTCGTCGTACGCGAAGTTCTCGGCGTTCCGGAACGCGCCGGCCGCCCAGTTACCCTGATGGATGAAGGCGGCGTTGCCGTTGATGATGTTCTGGTTCGACGCGGTGAGATTGAGCGACGCCGCGTCGTCGGAGATGTAGTTTTCGAGCATCTCCGCGGTCGTCTCGAAGGCCGAGCGAACCGCGCTCTCGGAGCCCTCTCCGTTGAGGAAGTCCATGTACGGCTGGTAGCCGTTCACGGCGAGCATCACGGCGCCCCACAGCTGCGTCGTCGTCCACGTCCCGGACATCGCGTGGGTCATCGGAACCGCGTCGGTCTCGCTTTGGACCGTCTCGAACGCGTCGATGAGCGCCGAGGGACTGTTCAGCGAGTCGACGTCGATGCCCGCCTCGTCGACGACCGAGACGTTGTAGAACAGGCAGTTCAGGCGGTGCGAACCGAGCGGAACGGCTCGATAGCTGCCGCCCTGCTGGTGGAGCTCGACCGCCTCGTCGATCATTACTTCCTCGAAGTTGTTCTCCTCCCAGACGTCGTCGACGCTGCCGAGGACGCCCTCGTAGCGGAGGAGGTTCGGACCCGGCCAGTTGGCGAACGCGCCCGGCGGGTCGTCGCTCTGAAGCCGGTTCGCCACGACGGCGTCGAGGTTCTGATTCCCGCCGCCGCCGATGGGGTTCATGTCGAGGCCGACATCGGGATAGGCCTCGTTGAACGCCGCTTCGAGCGCTTCAGCTGCCGCGGCGCCGTCGCCGCCGGTCCAGCCGTGAAGCACCTCAACCGGGGCGCTGCTTCCCCCGTCACCGCCGTCGCCACCCGCTTCAGTGGTACTACCGTCGCCGCCCGCTTCAGTAGTACTACCGTCGCCGCCGTCATTGGAACCGCCGCCGCCGGAGCAGCCGGCGAGCCCCATCGTCGCAAGCGCTCCCGCCCCAGCGACGTATTGACGCCGACTGAGCCGATTGTCGTTAGACTGGCTATCGCGTGACATACATAGACACTGTCGAACGCACCATACTTAACGATTGATATTCATTTACTCGGTATAATAATAAAAATTCTCAGTCGAGGACAACCACCGAATTCCGGCGATAGATGCCTCCTAGCCCCGGTTTCAGAACTATCCTGGTCGTCGTCTTCGCACCGTCTGGCTCGTCGTCGCCGAGTCAACTCCGAACTCAGCGCCAGTTAGACGAAGAACGTGCGCGGGGAACAACATAAACACTGTGAGGCAGCTAACCACGTCAG
The DNA here is from genome assembly GCF_000336975.1 of Haloferax sp. ATCC BAA-644. NCBI lineage: Archaea > Methanobacteriati > Methanobacteriota > Halobacteria > Halobacteriales > Haloferacaceae > Haloferax > Haloferax sp. ATCC BAA-644. The sequence goes on along the minus strand of NZ_AOLF01000036.1, from coordinate 33,633 downwards.
TCCGAGCCTTGACCGCCGAAAATCCGACCGAAAACGCTCCGTTCGGTATCTCGAATCGGAACTATCTCTCTCTCGGTACCGAACCGACCGTACGGCTATCGTCGCGGAATCCTTCTGCGGTCGGAGTTACTCCCGCTGGTCGAGCTGGCTCGGCCGCTTCCGAACCGCGACATTTCGCTCTCGCAGTCGATTCGACTCGAAGACACGATGCCTCCGCATGGTGAGTATCGGACCGGGCGTGCGAGAGGCGTCAGGACCGAGGCCGACCGACAGCCCGAAACGAGGGAAGCAGCCGTACCCTCCGGTGTAAACGGCTCAGAATCGTAACGGGACCGTATGGGCCCCATGGGTTTTGACATATTGGTTGCTCGACCGGCAGACGTAGCCCGGAAATATGTACCTAAACATTCTTATAAGTCGTCCGGGATAAAGTCTTGACGGCGGCGCATGCGCTGGCGAGACGAAGCACGGTCGTAGTGCTTCTCCAGAACCGTCTCGCTCACATCTCCTCGGTCCGACAGCACCTCCCGAGGAGTACCGGCATCACGATACGCAGTAATCGAGCCAGCACGGAACGGGTGCGACGAAACCGAGAACGGACACTTACTCGCGTGCTCGATGTACGTCGCGTCGCAGTCCTCGATGACCCGGTCGTCCGGGCACCCCTCGCCAATCGCGCACGGTCGCGTCCACTTGTAGCACCACATCCGAATCGTCGTCGTCGATGGCCGGCCGTGAGTCGTCGTAATCAGCGGAGCCCGACCGTGTTCGTCCGTCACCCGGTCGCGGTGCGGACCGTCGATGTACTCCTCAACGACCTTCGCAACGTTCGGCTTCAGCGATACGTCGCGTTCACCGTGTGACCCGTTCTTCAGGCCAGTCCCGGTTTCCGGTCGGTGCCGGAAGCACAGCGCGTTGTCCTCCCGGTCGAAATCGGACACGTCGAGCGCCCGCAGTCCGCCGAGCCGACACGACGTCCTCCAGAGAAGCAACAGCGCGACGTGTTCGACGGTCGCGTACTCCCAGCGATTGAGGTAATCGAGAATCGAGCGCGCACGCTCGGCCTCGAGCACAGCATCCGAAACTCCCTCGCCGTCGTCGATTCGAGGAATCCGGATGCGCTCAGCGAGGTCCTCCGAGACGGCGTTAATGTCAGCGATGTAGCTCAGGAAGGTCCGAATCGTCGAGACCTGCCCCTTCATCGTCACCGCAACACACGGGTCGTCGCCCTCGAAATTCTCCTCGCGCTTGAACACGCGGTACGCGTGAACCGTCCGCAGGTCCACGTCGTTCATGTTCATCACTTCGCCGTCCCCGTAGTCCGGCGACTGGAGCCAGCGGACGAACGATTTCAGCCGGTACCGATGGGACTGAATCGTGTCGGGGGAGAGGTCGTATCGACGAGCGTCGAGGTAGTACGACATCGCCGACTTGGGGGTAATCGGGTCGAGGTCGCCGCTCATCGAACCACCTCCGAATCGGATTCACTTCCGGCCCAGTCGCTACGCTTACAACCGCGGTCTGATAACTGATTCATGGCTTCCATTGTGAGGCCGCGGTCCGGGTCGGGGGTGCTGGCTTTGGTAGGTTGAGCACCCTCGAAAGGGACCGTCAGCCGGGTAATCCATTCGAGGGGGCTAGTTAAAGTACTGAGCCATGGCCGCGGAGTGAAAGTGTACGTTTGAGCGAAAGTGAAACCGATTTCTGTCAGTCTATCAACAGCCGTGGGTCGTGGGGCTTCAATAGCCCGAGTCGTGTAGGCAAACATGCTTCCGTACCATGATTACGGGAGCCACCGCGGACCGGTGTTGGCGCACCGGGTCCGCTTCTGACACCGACTGAACAACAGTCAGCGTCGTGTGTAGCTTCCGTTGACCATCATCTCACGGTATAGGTACAAAAATACTCTCACTAATTAGTGTAGTTTACAGCATCAATTAATCTAATTATTCACTCACATAGGCAAGTGTAAGAAGCTTGATTCTGAGCGAGTGGTATGCGCAAACCGGGAGAATGGATGCAGATGCCCATCGACGAGAGGATCTTAGAAGCTCTCGATACATCTGGGATGATTCTCTCCCCGGCAGTCATCGCGAAGAATATCGACAAGACCCGATCAGAGGTCAATAGACGGTTATCTGTTCTCGTTGAGCAGGGCTTTGTCACGCGCGTTGAGCGCGGGTACTACGAAATCGCAGATCGCGGAAGCGAGTATCTTTCCGGCGATTTCGACGCGTCCGTGCTCGACGACGAGGAGTAAGCACCCACCACCCTTACCCGTAAAGGGGGCGGGTGGATGGGTGGGTTAGTAGTTTATTTTAAAATCGGGTTATGTGGGTTTACCAGGCCAGATCGGATTCATCCCTTCACTCTCTGCGGCCTGGTATAAGTCACCATCAGCAGTTACGAACTGCAGATTTGGGTGTTTTTCCCGGATTTTTAGTGCTGTTGAAAGATGGATTGAATCTAAAGATCGGAGATCGTGCTTCGAAACCAGCCCAATAGAGTCCAGCAGGACACTGGATGTTGTGTCATATACGGTATATTCCTTTCCGCGATCATACAAGAACCTAGCTAACCGCAATCTGGCATTTGTCTCCGTAAGATCATTTTGACGGTACTTTTTCCTTAATGCTGAAGCAACTTCAACAGAACCGAAATCGTTTAGAACAACCGTGTTGGTGCTCGTATTAATTAATTGTTTGACCTTTTCATGTCCATTCTCTTTGTAATATCTCTTCACTAATGCACAAGTGTCAAAGTAGAGGATGGGCACGTTATGACTCCATCCGGCCTTGAATTACTAGTTCAGAGAGCGGCTTCTCTGGGTCATCATCCTCCATTAAACTATCCAGATCGATATCTCTTGGTTCTTGGCCAATCGATTTTTCAATTTCGGCAGAGTTCGTAGATTCTCCATCATGTCCCTCCAAGGACTCGGCATTTGGCGACACAGAAGCTTCCGGGTCTATTGTGGGAAGACTCGCTGGCAGGTCAGGCAGACCAATATCTCCCATCCATTTCGAGAGTTCACGATATCGGTTTTTGAACGACTTGTCAATTGTTTCTAGCTCTCGCCTACGTGTTTTCTTAACCTCAGTTTCATTGAGTCCAGCAACCTGCTGGAAACTAATTATCTTTGCAGGGATAATCCACAACGCACGATAGTAGAATTTTGAATATTCATCCACTAATTTGAATTTTCTCTCATTGTCCAGCCCCAGGTCTGGTCGTATTATCGTATTCAATAACTTTACACCAGCATCCTCGAATAAATCTACAAATGGAGGAACTGAGCAGAATTCCTCGTGTAGGAGTAGTTCAGTTTTTAGACTTCTACACCTTTCTTGAAACTCATCGAGGGTCCCAGTCTCCAGAGCCTCGCCGTTCCTCAGACGGTACTTTACATCGTTCAAATATTCATATATGTCTATGTTAGCTAGATATAGTTCCTGGTAGGGAATACTTTCGTGATCTGAATAGTACTCTCTGAGGTATTCATACACTCTCTTTTCTGATTGTTCTAAGAACTCATCAGTCAGCCTACTACTGAAAAATTCAGTTATTTGCTCAACGGTAGGATATCGTTCCAGATGGAACTGATGCGCCGAGTCGAGTTCTGCTGTACTGCCCATCTTCTCAACTTCCGCAGACCCAGAGGTTAACAAATCACCGTCAAGATACCACTCAATAGTTACCCGATCTTCTAGTTCAAAATGGTCTACTGCTTCTAGCAACAGTTTTTGAAATCGAATTGAATCGACGTCATCCTGAGTGACGATATCTGACTGCTGTATTGCCCCCCACAATCCTTCGCGGAGTTTTGCAGCTAAGATATCTTCAGAGTACGTCATGCTTACCGGGAAGTCCAGTCCGTAGCATCATAGATGTTATCTTTATTTTTTCATACATTTAGTATTTATACATTAACAGGAGAGGAGAGATACAACAGAAGCTAGTCTAAAGAAATTCGTGAAACTCCTCCCAGTCTTCGAACTGCTCCTGAAACAGGTCACTCGGCAGGTTCCACGCCCACGGCGCGGCGTCGTCCGGGTCGTACTTCTCTAATGTCGGTTCGAGGTTCACGAGCGAGCCGCCGAACAGCTCACCATCGGGCGAGTCTGAATCGGCGTCCCAGTCGCGGTAGAACGTCACTTCGTCCTGCGCCTCTTTGTAGAACGACAGCGTCGAGAGCCGTTTCTGTTCTGGGTGGACGTCCTTCCCCGTGTGACTCACCACGCCGACGGACTCGACGCCGAGCTTCGAGAACCGCTTAATCGCGGGCGTCCACTGGGACGCCACTTCGCGGCTGAACGTTCGGGCGTCGAAGTGCGTCGAGCCTTCGTCGATTGTGACGGTCTTCGGCCGTTCGCGGTGGGTCAGCAGTACGTCCATCAGGTCGTACATCGACCGCACCACGATGTCCGCGCCGTCCCACGTCCCCACGTTCGAGATGACCAGCAGGTCATCACCGAAGTGCGCCCGCGCGAGGTCGCCGTTCAGCAGGAACATCGTATTCGTCTTCCCCGTGTTCGGGTTCCCCGCGCCGGTGATGGTCGTGAGACCACCGCCGTTTTCGAGTTCGTACGTCCGCGTCTCGGCGGTCTTCTTGACCGCGAGCCAGCTGCCGTTGCCGAGACCCTTCTTGTCGATGGTCCGGCGAATCTGGCCGTTCGACCAGAACTTCACCCGGTCACCGAGGTCGCCGCCGCGGGCGAGATGGATTACGTCGTTTTCGTTCGGTCCCACGTCGTGGTCGATATCGACGATAACGCCGATGACCGGCTCGTCGACTTCGAACTTGATTTCCTCTACTCCGTCGTCGTAGTCGTCCTCGACTTGCGTTTCTTCGAAGTCGTCGAACGACATTGGTTCAGACGCCATTACAGCTAGAACATGTTGATAGTAGGTACTAGCCGTACCTACCAACCGTGAGAAAGTGGAATCACCAGGCAGGGTAGGTTTCTACGTCATCCCCACACGTCAGCGACCGGTGGGGGTTTCTCGCCGCCGACATCGGGGTATTCCGGCTGTCCTCCCGAAGCAACGTAGTCTTCGACGTGTTCGAGATTCGTAGCCGTCGCGTCGGCCGTCGGCATGTCCCAGTAGGCGTAGCAACCCAGGTAGTCGATATGGCAATAGAAATCGGCACTCTCCGGGAGCGTCGATTCGACGCCTGGTGTCACTACGTCGTCGAGCGCGAGTTCTTCGACTGTCGCGCCATCGCACGCGAGCTGGAGAGAGTCGATAGAGAACTCTCGAACGGCGTGCCGAACGTCCGGGTCTTGCAGGTGCTCGGGCCTCTCTATCGCTTTCTCGATGTCTCGTGAGATGGACCAGAACCGCCTGCCGGTCGCCCAGTAGAGGCCGAGTTTCCACGTCGCCGCCTTGTCCGCGTACGAATCCGACTCTTTCGCGTCCTCGAACGACTCGGAGGCTTCGAGCAGGGAGCCGAAGGTGGCCGAGAGGTACTTTCCGAGGTACGCGCCAGCCGTCCGGCTTTGCATCTGTTCGTCGCCATCCTCCCCGCTCTCGTCGTCGTAGAACTCGATGAGGTCGTGAGACCTCGCGTTCTTCGCTATCCACTCGTCGCTGTGGTCGTGGTCGCCGTAGCGGTACCAGTCCACGAATCCTTTCGAAACCGGAACTTCGAACTGGTCGCCGTCGTCGTCGACGAGCGTTTTCGTTCCGAAGTTCCCCACTTCGTCGAGGTCGTCCCGAAACACGAGTGGATAGAGATCGACGATTTGACCCTGGCCGTAGTCCTTCCACTTCCGTTCCAGCTCCGCCTTGTCTATCAGGAACGGCATCCCGTCACTCTCGCGGGTCGGAACGTCGAACATCAGGACGTGCAGGTGCGCGTAGCCCTTCTCGGTGAACTCCAAAGCTTTCAGGTACGGCGGCCGGTAGCGAGGTCGCCCGGTCACTTTGCCGTCGAGCGCCGGTGACCAACTGGGAACGCCGTCCTTCCTGGTGTCGTCTTTCGTCGACGGGTCCGAATCGAAGTACGAGAGGAGCCGGTTGAAATTCGGGTTTATCGACGAGATGCCGTCATACAGCGAGCGCGGGTCGGGTCGAGTCGGGTCGTCGTACGTGCCAGGGTCCGTCGTCAGCGTCATCAAGACGGCGTTGTCGTACTTCTCGTAGGCGTGTTCGAGCGCACTGTTGTAGCGCGCCCACGTCTTTCGCAGTCGCCCTTGGGAGTTGAAGCGGGTGTTGTACTGCTTCGTCATCCGGCGGGTGGTGTCGCCGCCGCGTCGCCCACAGAAGTGGACGTCGAACAGCAGTTGGTAGTTCTCGATGCGCTTGAGGTACCGATGTAAAGAGTCTTCCAGCAGGTCCCGACCCCAGTCATCGACCTCATTCGCGGTTCTCAGGTAGTTCTCGCAGAAATGCCGGTCGTACAGCAGGTCGTCGCGTTCCCTGGTTGTTTGAGTAATGCCTTCTGATATCAAGTCAAGTAGGCGAATTGTCGGGGTGACCATCGTCATGCCGTCAGACTGGCGTTTTTCGATGAGTTGGGGGTCGTGCCCGTCGAGGTCGTTCAGGAACCGGTAGACGAACTGGTAATCCGGGTCGCTCCCGTCGAACCGCTCGCATTGTCCGATGTATTGACCCTTGACGCACTCGGAGACGAGCGTCGGCAGGTAAATCCCCTCTGGCGAGGTCGAGATGCGCTTTACCAGCCGTACGCGGTCGCGGTCGCGCCCGCGAAGTTCGAGGTCGTCGTCCGGGTCTGCTGGGTCGTACCCGTAGGCCAGCAGGCCGAGGTCGCCCAGGTAGTCCACGAGGTAGGTATCTTTACATCGGTCTGGACGGAGTCGAGAGCCCCATACGTCCGAGATTTCGGACGATGAGCGTTTCCCGACGCTCATCTATCGCTCCGAGAGACCGCACGCGCGGCTGGTGAGTCGTGAGCGCCGGGGGCACGGGTACCCGTGTTACTCACTGCTACCCCCGTCTGTGCGGATGAAATCGCTCAGACGGCACTGGGCCTTACCGCCACTCGTTTTCGGCCGACGGCCGTCGGCCTCATGCGGACCGGCTTCCGGGTCAGGGGCAAGCCCCTGCTTCCGGCCGCTCCGGGCGGACTGGGACCCGCCCTCCGCTGTTCCGGTCCTTGCGGTGGTTTCTGCGGCCAGTTGGTGTGCCCACAGGAGCGAGGTGAGTCGGTGGTCCCGAATCTCGTCCTCGATGGCGGGGATGCGCGCGCAGTCTTTGCACTCGCGCATCTTCGCCGCGCGCGTCGAGTGATCGACGAGACACCAGGCTTTGCAACTGCCACAGTGGTATCGAACGTACCGCCACAGCTCCGTCTCTCGACGAGTCTGCGACATCTACCGAACACCCCCGGCTAAAGTTATCGCCCGACTGCGGGCCGGTCCGTAAGCAGAGCTTATGGAATTGGAATTTTCGGGCGTTTTGAGATTTCGCGAAAACGGCGAATGTAGGCGCGAGAGGGTCCGTAGAGTGCCTTTTTCATCATCAACAAACCGGCTAAAATTATTATGGGCCCCATGGGGTTCGAACCCATGACCACCCGGTTATGAGCCGAGCGCTCTGACCAGACTGAGCTAGGGGCCCTCGGCCGATTCTTTCCCGTCGTCCCTCTTATGTCTTATCAGAAGCCGTCGCCGACGAACCGGAGACGAACCGCTCGTCGGGATGAGAAATGGAGAAGCGCCACCGCCAGGACTCGAACCTGGGACAACCTCGTTAACAGCGAGGTGCTCTACCAACTGAGCTACGGCGGCTTTCGTCTGCACTCTCTCGTATTCGATGTTTCTTGATAGGGCTTTCGTTTTTAACCGACGGCTGGCGGATGCCACCGCCTGACGCGGTCGCGAGCGCACCGTCACGCTTTCGCCCGCCCGCGGGAAACCAGCGGGCATGACGAACTCGGACCTCGCCGCGGTCGTCGCCGCGGTCCGCGAGCGTATCGACCCCGACGAGGCGGAGCGTCGGGCGCTCGCGGACGCCGCGGCGGCCCTCGAATCCCGCGTGTACGACGCCCTCGCGGACCTGCCGGTGGACGCCGACGCGCTGCAAGTCGGCAGCACCGCCCGCGGCACGTGGCTCTCGGGCGACCGCGACATCGACCTGTTCGTGCGCTTTCCGGCCGACCTCGGCCGCGAGGAACTCGAAGCGTACGGCCTCGAAGTCGGTCACGCCGTCCTCCCCGACGGCCACGAGGAGTACGCCGAACACCCCTACGTGAAAGGTGACTACGACGGCTTCGACGTGGACCTCGTCCCCTGTTACGACGTGCCGTCCGCCTCGGACATCCGCTCGGCGGTCGACCGGACGCCGTTTCACAACGCCTACCTGACCGAGCGCCTCGACGACGACCTCGCGGCGGACGTGCGCGTCTTCAAGCGCTTCCTGAAGGGTATCGATGCCTACGGGAGCGACCTCCGAACCGAGGGGTTCTCGGGCTATCTCGCCGAACTCCTCGTCGTCGGACACGGCGGCTTCGAACCGTTGCTCCGGGCGGCCGCCGACTGGAGCCCGCAGGTCGAGTTCGACCCGGAAGACCACGGAACGCGGCGTTTCTCCGACCCGCTCGTCGTCATCGACCCGACCGACCCCGAGCGGAACGTCGCGGCGGTCTGCTCGGCGGAGAACGTCGCCCGACTCCAGCACTACGCCCGCGACCTGCTTTCCGACCCGCGCGAATCGCTGTTCTTCCGGCCCGACCCGCCGGCGCTCGACGCCGACGGCGTTCGGAGCCACCTCGACCGCCGCGGCACCACGGCCGTCGCCGTCGTCTTCGACTGCCCGGACCTCGTGGACGACCAGCTCTACCCGCAGCTCAGGAAATCGCTGACCGGCGTCGCCGACGGCCTCGACAGACGCGGCTTCGACGTGTTCCGTCGGGCGGCGTTCGCCGACACCGACACCGACGGCGAGGGGCAGGGCGAAGCCGTCCTGTTCGCGGAACTCTCGGTGGCCGAGCGCCCGGCGGTCGAGCGCCACGAGGGGCCACCAGTTCACGTCCGCCAGCACGCAGAAGGGTTCTACGGCGCGTACGAGGACCGCGAGGACCACTACGGGCCGTTCCTCGACGGCGACCGATACGTGGTCGAGCGCGAGCGCGAGTTCACCACGGCGACCGGCTTCCTCGAAAGCGACGCGCTGTTCGACGTGGCGCTCGGAAAACACGTGGAGTCGACGCTCAGAGAGGACGGGTACGACGTGCTCGTCGGTGGCGACGTGACCGCGCTCGCGGAGTCGTTCGATGCCGAGTTGGGTCGCTACTTCGCGCCGAGGCCGTGAGCGGCGCGCACGTCGTCGACTAGCTCGACGTTCTTCTCGTCGGGGTCTTCCTCGGGGTCCATGGCGATGCGGCCGTCGAACGTCTCGTGGACGGTCGCGACGCCCTCGGAGAGCGTGTCGAGGCCGTAGCCGCCTTCGAGGACGAAGGCGATGGCGGTGTCGGTCTCTTCGCAGAGCTCCTGCACGCACTCGGTGAGCATCGCGTAGCCCTCGGTGGAGACGCGCATCCGCGAGATGGGGTCGTGGCGGTGGGCGTCGAAGCCGGCGCTCACGATGAACAGGTCGGGGTCGAACCGCTCGACGGCGGGGGCGATGGCCTCGTCGAACGAGTAGACGTAGTCGGCATCGCCCGCGCCGGCGTGGAGCGGGACGTTGAGGGTCGTTCCCTCGCCGTCGCCCTCGCCGGTCTCGTCGACCTCGCCCGTGCCGGGGTAGAGGCCGTCTTCGTGGATGGAGGTGTAGAACACGTCGCCGCGGTCGTAGAAGATGTCCTGCGTGCCGTTGCCGTGGTGGACGTCCCAGTCGAAGATGGCGACGCGCTCGGCGAGGCCGTCGTCGATGACCGCCTGCGCGGCGACGGCGGCGTTGTTGAAGAAACAGAATCCCATAGCGTCGTCCTCGACGGCGTGGTGGCCCGGCGGGCGACCGAGCGAAAACGGCGTGTCGCGGCCGTCGTCGCCGTCGAGGGCGGTGCGGGCGGCCCACTCCGCGAGGCCGGCGGAGGTGAGCGCGGCGTCCCACGACGCCTCGACGGCGACGGTGTCGGGGTCCCAGTTGCCGCCGCCGTCGAGACAGAACTCGTGGAACTCGTCGACGTAGCCGTCGTCGTGGACGGCCGCGACGGTGGATTTCTCGGCGGGCGAGGCGTCGACGTACTCGACGCCGTGGCGCTTCGCCAGCCCGCGCCGGATGGCCCGGAGTCGGTCGGCCGTCTCGGGGTGCCGCGGCCCGGTGTCGTGGTCGAGACACGTTTCGCTGTAGCCGAATTGCATTATTCGAAGAGGGAGAAGTAGGTCTCGATGTCCTCGGATTGGACCGTCCGCCGGTCGGCGTGGTGGGCGAGTTTGACGGCGGCGTCCGCCACGTTGACGGCGTAGTCTTCGAGGATATCGGCCAGGGCGATTCGAGCGTCCATCGCGACGCGGTAGCGGTCGTCGATTCGAAGGCGGGCGATGCGGTCGATGGGGGCGATAGGAAGGGAGAGTTCGTCGCGGTCGACGACCTGTTGAACGCCGAAGTCCTCGGCCATCAACGTCTTGCGACCGTCCGCCGTCGCCCGGTCGGCGGCGTCTATCGCGAGTTCCGCGCCGCGGTCCTGAATCCGGCGGGCGAGCGCCTCGGCGGCGCCGGCGCTCACTCGCAACTCACCTGCGTTCTGCCGGATAATCGCGTCTACCGGGGCGAACGGTAGCTCGACACTCATACCCACATATCGGGTCCGTGCGGCGTATAATCCTTTCCGTCGCGGCCCCTTCTGTATTATATCGCACGGAGCGCTCCCGAGCGGTCGAATTTCGCGCCGAGGAGCCGCGAAAACCGGGCGAGCGTTGAGTCAGGTTCGACGGCCCGCCGACGGCGGGGCGGTGGGTGACCGGCGACCAGCAACCGGCGACCGGCGGTCTATCCGTCCTACTGCTGTGCGCCGGTGTGGACTTCGACCGACTCGGCGCTGATGCGGCCGTCGGTCTCCGTCCCGGAGACGGTCACCTCGTCGCCGAGACCGAGGTCGGCGTCGGTATCGACGGTCTTGGTCTGCGTGCCGTCGTCGAGGATGACCGGCGTCCCGGCCTGCACGACCGTCCCGGTGAACTCGACCGACTCGCCGGCGGACTCGGTCGAGTCGGTCGCGGCCGACGATGACCCGCCGTTCGCGGCGGACGTGCCGCCGGACGACCCGGACGAGCCATCGGACGACCCGCCGCCGGAGAACGCGCCGAGACCTTGGTCGCTGGGCGGCGTCGGTGCCGAATCGCCGGCGTCGGTGCCGGCCGCGCCCTCGGGTGCCTCGTCCATCACGGCGACGGACGACCGCCAGCCGGCGGAGGCTTCGAGGTCCTCCTGCCAGCCCTCTTTTATCTCCGCGTCGGTGATGACGACGTAGTCCGCGAGGTCGACGTCGGCGTCGGCTTTCTCGCCCCAGAGGGCGACCCGGATGTCGCCGGTGCCGTCCTTGACGCGGATGTTTCGGACCTGTCCCTCCGAGCCGTCGTCGCGGTCGAAGGTGCGCTTGCCGTCGGCCTCGATGACGCCGCCGGCGATGTCCACCGTCTGGCCGAGTTCCAGCGTCTCGATGTCCGTCGTCTCGGGGACGTACTCGATGTCCTCGTCGATGACCTCGACCGCGCCGCGGGAGCCGACGTGGAGTTCGAGCGAGCCGTCGCGCTCGCGGACGTAGCCGTCGACGACCTCGACCGACTGGCCGGGTTCGAGCTCCTCGGCGAGGTCCGCCCGCTCGTCCCAGAGCGTGACGCGGACGCGACCGGTCGGGTCCCCGACCGAGAGGTTCGAGACGCGACCCTCGGTGCCGTCGTCGCGGTCGAACGTCCGGACGGTGCCGGCGTCGAGAATCTTGCCTTCGAGGTTCACGTCCGAGAGGCCGAGCGCGAGGTCCTCGACGCGGTAGCTGTCGAGCACCTGCACGTCGACCTCGGCGTCGAGGTCCTCTTCGACCTTGCTGGCGCTGACTTCGACGCCGTTGTAGCCGTCCTTCGGGCGACCGCCGATGCGGAGGACGGTGCCGACTTCGAGGTTCTCCTTCGCGCCGGCGGCCATCTCGTCCCACAGCGAGACGCGGATGCGGCCGGTCTCGTCGGCGACCTCGATGTTGACGACCCGCCCGTCTTCGTCCTCGCCGTCGCGCTCGAACGTCCGCACCTCACCGATGCTGACGACCTTGGCGAGGAACTTCACGTCCTCCATGCCGGGTTCGATGTCGGCGATGCCGTTGACCTCCTCGTCGCGCAGTTCGTGGGCGATGAGCATCGCCGCCGTCTCCTCGTCGGCGAGGCCGCCCATCTGTTCGACCTTGTCGTTGACCGCCGCTTCGAACTCCTCGAACTCGACATCGGTGTCGAGGTCGTCGTAGACCTCCCGAATGACGCCCATCAGGCGTCACCTCCCGGAACGAAGCGCGCGCGTCGCGGCAGACCAAACGTCGTACTCATACTATGGACGAACAGGGAAGGGCGGCGCTTAAGCGTTGTTTTCCTCCGAATTGGACCGCCGAACCGACCGCGCGAATCGAGCGACATAACGGGGGTGGTCGCGGCCTCGGATTTGAACCTTCGGACGCCTCAGGCGTCCATATCGATGCGAGCGACCTCTCGACGACCGTCCGCGTCGTCGTGGGCGACGACCGCCCGACCGGGGAGGCCGCTTTCGAATCGGAGCGTCGCCTCGTAGCCGCGGACGACCGGCGATTCGGCGCAGTTCTCCGCGTCGGCTCGCTCGACGGTCTCGACGACGAGCGTGGCCGTGTCCGACGCCGCGTCGTAGTCGGCGCGCGCGAGTCGGGCGATAGCGCAGTCGGTCGCCCCCGAGACGCACCCTGCGACGGAGAACCCGGTCTCGGTTTCGCTCGCGAGTGCGCCGCCGTCAACAGGGCACGCGTCGGCGCGAGTGGGCGTGAACGACCGCCCGACGAGTCGCGGACGGCGGGGCGTCTCCGTCGCCGTCGGCGACGCGGTTCCGGGCTCGGTGCCGGCGCTCACCGTCGGCCCCTCCGCCGCGTCGCCGCCGCTCGCGCACCCCGCGAGCGAGGCGCACAGCCCGGCGGTTCCGAGGAGGAGCGCGCGTCGATTCACGTCCGGGCCTAGGCTCGCCGGCGAAAAAGTCCTTGCGTGCGGCAGGCACACCGACGCCCGCCTCGTGCCGTGGTCCCGCGGTTCACTGGGAGTTCACATCGTAACCGTCTTAAGTAACCGTCGAGTACCGAAGGATGCAGCAAGACAGTCCTGATAGGGTAGTGGACTATCCTCCTGGCTTGCGGAGCCAGGGACCGGAGTTCAAATCTCCGTCAGGACGTTTCTCTTTGGAACACTACTCTCCGAGAGCCCTCTGTGGCTCTCGGTCTGTCTGCGGTGAGCGGCCACCGAGGAGATTTGAACAGGGAGCGTAGTGAGCGTAGTGAGTGGGTTCAAATCTCCGTCAGGACGTTTCTCTTTGGGACCGACCTTCGAGAGCCATCTGTGCTCTCGATTTGATCCCGGTTCTACGGGTCGTCGGGAACGAGAGCGAGTCTCCTCCGCGAACTCACCAGCCCGTCAGGACTCGACGTGGGCGGCCAGTCCGAGGTCCAGTTCTGCGACCCCGTCGAGCACCACGTCGGCCATGCGGCGCGCCCCGCGTTCGCTGAAGTGCGTGTCGTCGGCGATTCCCTCCGGGTAGTTCGAGTGTTCGCCCGGTTCGAGGTGGTTGTAGAGCGCCGTCGACGCGTCGGGGCCGAGTTCCGCCAAGAGCGCCCGCGTTCGCTCGTCCATGTCGATGAACGGCACGTCGCGGTCGCGCGCGACGGTTCTCGTCAGGTCGGCGTACGCGCGGTGGGTGTCTTTCGGGACGCCGTCGTCGTCGAACTGGCGGCGCGCGATGGGCGTGAGCAACACGGGTGTCGCCCCCTGTTCGCGCGTCTCACCGACGAACTTCCGGAGGTTGTCGACGAACGCCGCCTCGGTCGTGTGCTGTTCTTTCGACGGCACCTCGTCGTTGTGGCCGAACTGGACGAACACGTAGTCGGTCTCGGTCAACTGGCGGGCGACGGGACGCCAGCGACCCTCTTCCAGAAACGTGCGGGTGCTGCGCCCGTTTCGGGCGTTGTTCGCCACCGTGACGGCGTCGTCGAAGCGGTCGGCAAAGGGCATTCCCCACCCGGTCTCCGGGCGTTCGTGCGCTTCCTTGTCGGCCATGGTGGAATCCCCGACGAGATGGACGGTAATCGACTCGGACGACATTTCGATAGCGCTCGTCCGGGCGACGTATAGTGACACCGGTCGGGTCAATCGACGGAAAATCAGCTCCTAACCGTCGCTAACGGGTGCCTACTCGTCGGGACGTGGCGTTCGACCGACCGACGGAGCGCCGACCGCACTCGGCAGTCCGGACCGAAAAGTGAGCTTACGCCTCGTCGTACGGCGGTTCGAGGCCGGGCGACCGCTCGTCGTCCTCGCGGCGGCGGACCGACGAGGTCGTGCGCGACCGCTGTGGACGGGGGCGAGGCGCCTCTTCTGACCGGGGCTTCGCGGCCCACGACCCGTGGCAGTCCCGACAGTAGTTGCCTTTGTACGCCCGCGTGAACAGATACTGCTCACCGCAGCGGATACAAACCGGGGACTGGGTCATCGTTCGACACCTCGGACGAGGGTTTCGAGGGCATTCATGTGCTATCACACCTCATAGGTTCTCGAGAGGGATAAGTATGCAAGCCCTACGCCGCGGGAGTGCGCCCTTCGCGGAATCTTTACTCGTGGACGGCGAACGGTTCGCATGGACGATTCGCTTCGCGCAGGCGTCGCCATCTACAACGCGGGCGCGTACCGGGCGGCCCACGGCGCGTGGGAGTCGAAGTGGCTGTCGCTCGACCGCGGCAGCGACGACGAACGGTTCCTCCACGGCCTCATCCAGTTCACCGCCGCGGTCCACCACGCCCGCGACGGCAACGACTCCGGCGCGGGCGGCCTCGCTCGGAGCGCGCGGGAGTACCTCGACGGCCTCGCAGACGACTACCGCGGCGTCGACCTCGCCGGCGTTCGAGAATCTCTCGCGCGGCTCGAAGCCGACCCCGGCGTCGCCGCCGACCCGCCCGCGCTCCGACTCGACGGCCGGGTCGTCACGTACGACGACCTCGATTTCGACGCCGTCGCGGTCGCGGCCGAGACGCTCGCGGAGGAACTGGACGGCTACGACGAGTCGGTCGTCGCCGACGCGATCGAGTACGCCCGCGAGGAAATCGGTGACGGGGCGCAGACGCAGTTCACGGCGATGGTGTTCGACTTCGTGCGCAACGAGGCCCAGCGCGGACTGGTGTTTCAGCGATTGAGCGAGCACGTCCGCCGGCGGCGACGCCGCGAAGACGACGTGAGCGGCCTGTTCGAGTGAGCAAAGAGGGGAGTCGTCGAACGTCGCTGGAGGCGGAGACCGTCTCAGAAGTACGCCTTTCTGATGACGAACGAGAGCCAGACGACCGGGGCGAGGGAGAGGAGCAAGCCGACGATACCTATCAGATACTCCCCTTCGACGAGTCCGCGCGCCCACCCTCGACCGAGGTGGAAGACGAACAGGGAGCAGACGAGTAACACCGCGTCGCGGAGCGAGAGTCCCGAGTTCTCCGCAGTGGAACCAAGTAATGACATTACGCTCCCATTCGTGTCGAATTTCTATAAATTTTCTCCCGGCACGTTCGCGCGTCTATGCCCGGCCGTGTCACGCGACGGCCCGGCCGTGTCACGCGACGGCCTGGCCGAAGAATCGGGGGGCGACGGGGCCAAACGTCGGAGTTCCGACGCCGCAGTCAGGCCTCGTCCAGCGGTTCGCCCTCGAAGGTGAACTCGGCGGAGTTGTCCTGTGGGTCGTAGCCGAGCACCGCGCGGGCGCGGTCGATAGAGTAGTACTTCCGGTCGTTGTCGGAGATGCCGTAGACGATTTCGTAGTCGTAGTCGGCCTCGATACAGCACTCGAAGAGATGCCCGCAATCGCGGTACGACAGCCACATCGCCTGCCCGCGTTCGTACTCCTTCGGCGGGTGGTGCTGGGTGAGGTTGCCGATGCGGACGTTCACGACCGAGATGTCGTGGTGGTCGTGGTAGTACCGGCCGAGCGTCTCGCCGGCGGCCTTGCTCACGCCGTAGAGGTTACTCGGGCGCGGCAGTTCCGTCCCGTCGAGTCGGAACTCGTGGTGCGGGCGGTACATGTCGGGCGTCCGGTCCGTCGTTTCGTACGCCCCGACCGCGTGGTTCGAGGAGGCGAACGCGAACTTCTCGACGCCGGCGTCGACCGCGGCGTCGAACATCTGTTGGGTGCCGTCGATGTTGTTCCGCAGGACGCTGTCCCACGGCGCTTCGGGACGCGGGTCGCCCGCGAGGTGGATGACGGCGTGGACGCCGTCCATGGCGTTTCGCACGGCGGTCTCGTCGGTGACGTCGGCGACGTACACCTCCGTGGAGTCGACCGAATCGGGAATCTTCTCGTCGGAGAGTGGCTCGCGGTCCAGTAGCCGCCAGTCGTAGGCGTCGCCGATGTGCCCTAGTATCGCCTGGCCGACGCGCCCGCCAGCCCCCGTCAGCAAAACCGGCTGGTCCATTCGGTGTAACCTCCGACGAGGGAGGCTAAGTAAGGACCGATTCGCGCTCGCTGGACCCTTCGGACCGCCGAACTTTAACCCGGAGCGACGGTGTTCCCGGTATGGTCACAGACCCGCAGACGGCCTGCTTCGAGGCGGGCATCAAGTTCGGGACGCTCTATCACCAGTTCGCCGGCACGCCGGTCTCACCCGACAGCGCCCGGAGTCTCGAACGAGCCATGGCCGAGGCCATCGAGAACCAACCGCACTGCGAGTCGGTCTCCGTGCACATCCTCGACGACGCGCTGGACGCCGAACTCGCCGAGTCGACCGCCGACTACACGGAACTCACGGGGCGGTTCATGGAAGTCGAGATGGAAATCGACTACGAGGGCGTCCGCGTCCGGACCGAAATGGAGATGGAAGACGGCTACCCGCTGATGAAGCTCGTGTCGGTCGAGTGAGGTCGGAAAACGGCCGCAACCGCGACCGAGTCGTTCGATTTCACTTTCACTTTCGGGGTCGTTTTTAAACCCCCGCGCGCCGAACGTGTGAGCATGAGTCAAAGCACGCTCGGCGACGACGACCTGTTCGGAGAGGCGGCGGCGGAGATGCGCGCCGACGTCGAGGAGCACCTCGACGAGGCCCGGTCGGCGCTGCCCGACTCGGACGACGTGTGGGACGCGGAGGCCGACAACGTCCTCGGCGTCCTCAACGGCCTCCGCTCCTCCCTCGACGTCGAGGGCGCGGCCGAGCACGTCCGACAGGCCAAGAAGTGGTACGTCATCGGCCAGCGCGCCGAGGCGTTCGACGACCCCGAAGACCTCGAAGCGGCAATCGAAGAACTCGAAGCACTCATCGAGATGGTCGAGGAGGCCCACGAACTCGTCGGGGAACTCACCAACACGATGCCGCAGCTTCGCGGCGCGCTCACCGACGCGGCGGAAGCGGCCGACGCGGACGACGAGGACGAGGAAGAAGAGGAGTAACAGTAGCTCTCCCCGGCCCGCCGTTGCGAGCCGCTCAGTCGAGTTGCCGGCGTTCGACCGCGTCGAGGAGCGACGCGAGCGAGTCGGCCGCGAGCGATTCCAGTTCCGCGCCGCGTTCGGCGTCACCCTCGGCCGGGTCGCCGACGACGCCGTTGTCGGTGAACTCGTCGGAGTCGTGGGCGAGGTTGACGCCCGAGACCCACTCGCCCCAGCGGTCGGACCCGCCCGCGCGGGCCTCGTCGATTCGGTCCTCGCGGACCAGTTCCGGATGCGTGTGGCGGAGGAGTGCGGTTTCTAACGGGCCGCCGTGGCCCATGTCCGAGGAGTGGTCACCGACGGCGTCGAACCACGTGAACGCGACCGCGTAAACGTCGCCCGTCCGCGAGACGCGCCGACAGAGTTCCGCGAGCGCGTCGATGTTGCCGCCGTGGCCGTTGACGACGACGACGCGGTCGAAGCCGTGGTGGGCGAGCGATTCGATTGTCTCGCGGACGTACGCGCGGAAGGTGTCCGGCGAGACCCACAGCGTACCGTCGAAGGCGCGGTGTTCCTCTGCGACGCCGACCGGGATGGTCGGGCCGACGACGACCTCGCCGTCGAACGCGTCGGCACCGGCCTCAGCGACCGATTCGGCGTTGAGCGCGTCGGTGCCGAGCGGCGCGTGCGGGCCGTGCTGTTCCGTACTTCCGACCGGGAGGACCGCGAGGTCGGCGTCGAGGTCCGCGATTTCGGTCCAGGTGGCCTCGGAGAGTCGCATGGCGACAGAAGGGACGGCCCCACCCTTAGTGGTGGGCGCTTCGCTCAGTCGTTGCCGGCGTCGACCTCGGCCTGCCGGCGGGCGGCGCGCTCGACGAACTCGTCGGGGAGTTGGTCGATTTCGCCGGCCTGCACGCCCCAGAGGTGGGCGTAGAGGCCGTCTTCCGACAGGAGGTCGTCGTGGGTGCCGCGCTCGACGATGCGGCCGTCTTCGAGGACGAGTATCTGTTCTGCGTCCTTGATGGTCGACAGGCGGTGGGCGATGCTGAACGTCGTCCGGTCGGCCGTGAGTTCGTCAAGCGAGCGCTGGATGAGCATCTCCGTCTCGGTGTCGACGTCCGACGTGGCCTCGTCGAGCACGAGGATGTCCGGGTCCTTCAGGATGGCGCGGGCGATGGAGACGCGCTGGCGCTGGCCGCCAGAGAGCTTCACGCCGCGCTCTCCGACTTTGGTGTCGTAGCCGTCGGGGAGATTCGAGATGAACTCGTGGGCCTCGGCGGCCTTGGCGGCCGCGACGACCGCCTCGTCGTCGGCGTCGAACGTCCCGTAGGTGATGTTGTCGCGGACGGTCCCGTAGAACAGGAACGTCTCTTGGCTGACGTAGGCGATGGACTCCCGGAGGCTGGCGATGGTCACGTCGCGCACGTCTTGGCCGTCGACGCGGACGCGCCCCGCGTCGGGGTCGTACATCCGCATCAGGAGCTTGAGAATCGTCGATTTCCCCGCGCCGGTGGGCCCGACGAGCGCGAGCGTCTCGCCGCCGTCGACCTCGAAGGAGATGTCCTCGACGATGGTCTCGCCGTCGCCGTAGCCGAAGGTCACGTTCTCGTACTCGACGCGGCCCTCGGAGACGGCGAGGTCGGGCGCGTCGGGCTGTTCGGCCAGCCGCGCGGGCTCGTCCATCAGGCCGAAGATGCGGGCGCTGGAGGCGTGGGCGCGCTGGTACATGTTGATAATCTGCCCGAACTGAGCCAGCGGCCAGACGAACTGCTGGGTGAGCAGGATGAACGTGACGAACTCCCCGATTTCGAGGTCGCCGGTGAAGGGGCCGGGGCCCTGCCCGTTGATGACCCACAGGCCGCCGACGACGAAGGTGAGCGAAAAGCCGATACCGGCGAGGATGCGGAGCGCGGGGAAGAACTTGATGCGGGTGTTGATGGCGTCCCAGTTGGCGTCGAAGTAGTCCATCGAGACGCCGTCGACGCGGTCGGACTCGTGGGACTCGGCGTTGAACGTCTTGATGACCTGAATGCCGCCGAGGTTGTTCTCCAGCCGGGAGTTGAGTTTGCCGACCGACGAGCGCACGTCGGCGTACTTCGGCTGGATGATATCGACGAACTTCCACGTGAACAGCGCGATGAGCGGGACCGGCAACAGGGCGACGAGCGCGAGCTGCCAGTTGTACGAGAGGAGGACCACCGCGATGGCGACGACCATCACGAACAGGCGGAAAAAGGAGTTCATCCCGTCGTTGAGGAACCGTTCGAGGCGGTTCACGTCGTTCGAGAGGATGGACATCATCTCGCCGGTCTGCTTGTCAGCGAAGAAGTCCATGTTGAGCAGCTGCATCCGGTCGTAGGTGTCGGTCCGAACGTCGTGTTGAATCTGCTGGGCGTAGGCGTTCCATCCCCAGTTGCGGAGCCAGTGGAACACCGCGCCGGCGGTGAAACTGAACACGATGATGCCGACCGCCAAGAGGAACTGGCCGTCTCTGGTCGCGGGGACGTACGGGGCGACCCACGCCTCGGGGAGGACGGGAAAGCCGGCCGCGAACGACGTCTCCTGCCGGATGATGGCGTCGATGGCGAGCCCGAGGACGACCGGCGGCATGAGGTCGAGCACGCGGGCGGCGACGCTCGCGAGGACGCCCACGACGAACTCGAAGGTGTTCTCGCGGCCGTACTCGGCAAACAACCGCCGCATCGGGTTGTCGATCCGCTCGCGCTGGTCCTCGAACGGGTCGTCGTCGGTTTCAGGGGACACGACAACCGTTCAGGGGGCGCTCGCAGTAAAGTACTCGGGTGGGAGAGCGAGCCGCCGGTAGATCAACAGGAGGCGTTCCGAACCGTGTTCCTGCTCGAACCGCCGGATTCGACGACCGGCTGTTGGCTGACGCCGCAGAGGTCGTTCTGGATGAGTCGGTTGCGGTGGGAGTCCTCCAGCGTGACGCCGTGGGCCAAGAGGCCGGTCGTCACGACGTTCCTGTGAATCGCGTTACGGTCGCTTCCAACGAGTTCGAACCCGGCGATGATGATATCGACCTCGTTCTCGACGAAGCGGTTTCGGTGGCTGCCGCGGAGTTGGAAGCCGGGACCTTCTCCGTCGACGAGATTCCGTTGGAAGCTGTTTTGCGTGCTCCCGTACAGCGAGACCTGGATGGTGTCGGTTCTAAACTCGGAGTCGACGAACTCGTTTCGGTGCGAATCCGTGAGCGTGAGCACGACCGGACTGACGAGCGTACACGACTCGAATCGGGTTCGCTCAACTCGGTCGAGAATCACGCCCCTGACGCTCGGCGTGAAGAAGCTCGTGTTCGTCACCGCACAGCGCGAGGAGTCCGTGACAACGAACTGTGGTCTCCAATCGTCCGGATGGCCAACGACCTGCGAGTCGGCAATCGTCACCCGGCTCGAATCGGTGATTCGACCGCCCTTCGTCAGCACGATGTCGGTTATCGAGACGCGACTGCCCGAAATCGTCGTCTCGCCGTTCACGGCGTAGCCCCGGCCGTC
Organism: Haloferax sp. ATCC BAA-644; assembly: GCF_000336975.1. NCBI lineage: Archaea > Methanobacteriati > Methanobacteriota > Halobacteria > Halobacteriales > Haloferacaceae > Haloferax > Haloferax sp. ATCC BAA-644. The sequence continues at coordinate 12,610 of NZ_AOLF01000036.1, read as the reverse complement.
GACGCGGACGTCGTCGGCAAGAATCTCCAGACAGTCGAGGTTTTCGTCGAGGGAGTACCGCCCCGACTCGGTGATGCTCGCACATCCCGAAAGCAACTCCTCGTCGGTCCGAGGTTGCAACACGCCCGGCACGAGCGCCGGCAGCGCGGCGAGGCCCAGCCCCCGAAGCGCTCTTCTCCTCGTGAGTCGAGTCGACATGACACCCGTTCAACTACAACACGTCGGGACAAATACAGATATTGTGAGATGCATACCAACTATGTATCAATATTCGTGATGTACTGCAACGCCGACTGGTAGGCGAGTCGGGGCGAGTCGGACGCGTCGTCGCACTTGCCGCTCAGACGACTCGGTCTTCGACCTCGGGGTCGATACCGGCCTCGACGAGGTCCTGTCGGACGCGCTCGCGCAGCGGGTCGGGAACCGTGTCGCGGCCGACGGGGACCGCGACCTCGCCGTCGCCTTTCACCTTCCAGTAGAGGACGCAGTCGGACGGTTCGTAGTACTCGATGCTGTAAGCGTCGTCAGCCCCGCGGTAGTGGACTCGCGCGGCGAACTCCTCGGCGCGCCAGCCTTCGAGTTCGGAGAGCGCCGCGACGTGTGCTGTCATGGTCGGGTCAACGGTCGCCGGCCCTTCGGGCGTTTCGCTTCTACTCGACTTCGACCCGGTCGCCCGACTCGATGCCGGTCTCGTTCGTGTAGCCGTAGGGGAGTTCGAGGACGTACTTCCCGGTTCCGCGATAGCGGGTGCGGTCGGATTCGCTCGTCCCCTCGGGGTCGAGTTCGGCGTGGTGAATGCGCGTGATGGTGCCGTTTTCGGCGACGAAGACGATGTCGAGCGGGAAGTCCATGTCGCGCATCACGTAGGCGTAGGTGCCAGGCGAGTCGTGGACGAACCACATCCCCTCGTTTTCGGCGAGCGATTCGGTGTCGCTCAGGCCGGTAAAGCGCTTGGCGCGGGTGTCGGCGACGCGGGCGTCGACGGTCGCCAGGGTCTCGTCGGTCTCGTCGTCGACGACGGTGAGCGTGGTCCGTTCGTAGCCGTCGGTCGAGCCGGGGACGACCGCGGGGTTGGTGAGATACGCGATGCTCGCGACCGCGACGACGACCGCGACGACGAGCAGGGCGGTCCGCGCACGAGAGGTCATTGCCGGACGTGACGGCCGCCGCGCGTCTAAGGATTCCGGGGACCGGTCGAAACGAAAACCGTTATGAGCGCGAACCGATTCGATTGAGGTGCAGGGCTCGTGGTCTAGTTGGTTATGACGCGGCCTTTACAAGGCTGAGGTCGGTGGTTCGAATCCGCCCGAGCCCATCAGATTTTGTGACGAACCGAACGGAGAGTCACAAATCTGTTCCGTGAGGGCGGGAGAACCTTGCGGCAACCGAGCGTAGCGAGGTTGACGGAGTGGTTCGAATCCGCCCGAGCCCACTAATTCTGTGCGAGCGACAGCGAGCACGAATTCGTGAACCGAGGGCGATTCGAATCAGGGAGCGAACGGAGTGAGCGACCGAGGTTCGAATCCGCCCGAGCAACCAAACCGCCGACTCACACGCTCCGTTGCATCACGAGCAGCGACATCGGGACACTGGCGGCGACGAGACCGAACGCGCCGCCGACGAGCGGGTCGACGCCCAGCGACGGACCGAGGAGGTAGCCGCCGACGAACCCGACCGGGTCGAGCACCAACGCGAGGATGACGAGCTGTACTGCGAAGTTCTTCGACGTGAACCAGCGGGGGAGTAGTGACACGGTAGTCGAAACGTGTCTTCCACCTGCTATTTAGTTCCGTGTGGTCGCAGTCGAGCCACGAGGACGCGAACCCTTTTAGGCCGAGACGGACCCACCACCGAGTAGTGAACCCAATCGCGCGACTCCGCGAGAACCCGCGGCGGGCGGCCGTCGCCCTCGGGTACGCGCTCGGCGTTTTCGCGGCGTCGGTCGCGCCGACGCCGCCGGGGAGCCTCGCACCGATGGGACCGCTCGGAGTCGTCGGCCTCGACAAATGGGTCCACGCGGCCGGGTACGCCGGTCTCGGATTCGCCTTCGCGTCCGCGGTGCGCGCGAGGGGACGCGACGAGGTCGCGGCGGCCGTCCTCGCCGCCGGCGCGTTCGGAGCGGGTATCGAACTCGTGCAGGCGGTGCTCCCGTATCGGTCGTTCGGCGTCGCTGACGCGGGGGCGAACCTCGTCGGCGCGGTCCTCGGCGGGGTCGTCTGGGTCGCGACCGTTCGGGTCGCGGGCGCTCGGGGGTAGGTTATCTCACCTCCTCTCCAAGGGGACACGGACGGTGAGGGCAATGGGCACGAGACGACTCATCCGGGCACTCGGTCTCGCGGGAATCGGCGTCGTCGGGACGTACCGCCTCGCGGTTCGGCCGTGGCACAGACGCTGGGGGACGACCGACGACGAGGCGACGGGCTGGCTCCCCGGCGACGACTTCGTCGGCGACGCGGACGTTTCTTCGACGCGGGCGATTACGATTACGGCCCCCGCGCGAGCGGTCTGGCCGTGGCTCGTCCAGTTGGGACAGGGCCGCGGCGGCTTTTACAGCTACGAGCGACTGGAGAACCTGTTCGGCTTGCAGATTCATAACGCGGACCGAATCCTCCCGCAACACCAGCGACTCGACGCGGGCGACGAGATACGGCTCGGCCCGCCGGGGTCGGGCGCGCCGTCGTTCCGGGTCGCCTTCGTGGACACCGAGCGCTGCCTCGTGTTGAGGGCGCCGGGGTGGGAGACCGGCGAGAGCCGGGCGACGTGGAGCTTCGCGCTGCGCGAGGTGGCACCCGATGCGACGCGGCTGGTCGTCAGATTCCGCGGGCGGTCGGAGACGCTCCGCGAGCGCGTCGTGAATCGGTTGGTCGTCGAGCCGGTCCAGTTCGCCATGGAGCGGAAGATGCTCAAAGGGATTCGTTCGCGGGCGGAGCGGGCGCGAGCGAGCGCGACGGGCGGTCGGCACCGCTGACCCAGCGCCGACGGGCGATTCGAAAGTCTTTTTGATGCGGTCCGGCTTCGGGAGAGTGCGAGCCGCCTTAGCTCAGACTGGGAGAGCACTCGACTGAAGATCGAGCTGTCCCCGGTTCAAATCCGGGAGGCGGCATATTCTGAGATTCTGAGCGGCGCGACAAATCGAAGAAACGACGCCGGACCGATTTGAACCAGCGAGCAACTCGGAGAGTTACGAGTGAGGTTCAAATCCGGGAGCCGGGGAGCGAAATAGAACGTCGGGGCCGAGAGTCACCTCCGAAAAACGACAACCAAATCATCAACGACGCAATACGAACGACGCGGAATCTGGGCGGTTTAACCACGGAGAGTCGTCTATACCGCACTACGGGAATCCGAGGCGTGCTTCAGAAGACTTATCAGCGTGAGGTCGTTTGATTCAAAGGCAATGGCGAAAGGTAAGGTCGACTTCTTCAACGACACTGGCGGCTACGGTTTCATCTCTACTGACGACGCGGACGACGACGTGTTCTTCCACATGGAAGATGTTGGCGGTCCGGACCTCGAAGAGGGTCAGGAAATCGAGTTCGACATCGAGCAGGCCCCCAAGGGCCCGCGCGCGACGAACGTCACCCGCCTCTAAGCAGGCTTCCGTTCACCGCAGTACATTCACAGACTGACGAACTTTCCTCCGTTTTTCACGACCGCGAGCGGCGGCGCTCGGTGGCGAGTCGTCGACTGTGCGAGCGACACCCACACATGCGGAAAGGTTATCCGTCCGCAGAGTCGTTGTACAGTCGCAATGGCGAAAGGTAAGGTCGACTTCTTCAACGACACTGGCGGCTACGGTTTCATCTCTACTGACGACGCGGACGACGACGTGTTCTTCCACATGGAAGATGTTGGCGGTCCGGACCTCGAAGAGGGTCAGGAAGTGGAGTTCGACATCGAACAGGCCCCCAAGGGCCCGCGCGCGACGAACGTCACGCGCCTGTAATTCGGGTTCCGAATTCAGTACCGGACGAATCGATTTCTGAGCGTTTTTTCACACCCCTGAGCTACGGGACCGTCCGGTGCGAGGCCGGCCGGAGCGCAGGAGACACCGTCCTCGGTCCGTAACCCAGAAGGCTCTTATCCTCCGGTAGTTGTGCATCAAACGAACAACAATGTCTGACGACGGGGAGCTGAAACCTCCCGCGGGAATGGACGACACCCACATCGGCGCGGGCGTCTTCGACGAGACGATGGGGCCGGGGTCGTCGTTTGCGCACCTCTATCGGGGTGAGATACACCGGATGAAATCGTGGCGGGAGCGGCTGGACCGGACCAGCAACTGGGCGATCACGCTGATGGCCGGGATTCTGACGTGGTCGTTTTCCGCACAAACGCATCCGCACTACATCATCCTGCTCGGAGTGGTGACGCTGAGCATCTTCCTCAGTATCGAGGCGCGTCGCTTCCGCGCGTACGACATCTGGCGCTCTCGGGTTCGGCTGATTCAGCAGAACGTCTGGGCGTACGCGCTCGACCCGGACGGCGGCGTCCTCGACGAGAACTGGCGGGAGAAACTCGGCGAGGACTACCGCACGCCGAACATGAAAATCCCCTTCGAGGAGGCGCTGGCCCACCGGCTCCGGCGGGTGTACCTGCCGCTGTTCCTCGTGATGCTCGCCGCGTGGGTCATCCAGTTGACGACGTACACGGACGGGACGACCCTCGTCGGGAGCGCCGGCATCGGCGGCGTCCCCGGAAACATCATCGTCGCGTTCGTCGCCGGGTTCTACGCGACGCTGCTCGGCATCTCGTTCCGCCCGCGCGAGTGGCACGTCAACGGCGAACTCATCCCGAGCGACGTGACGGGGTGGGAGGAGTCGGAGTACGGCGGGTCGTAGCGCCGCAATTCGAAATGGTTTTTTCGCTCCTGCGCGTCTGTCGAATCGCGCCGCCTTAGCTCAGACTGGGAGAGCACTCGACTGAAGATCGAGCTGTCCCCGGTTCAAATCCGGGAGGCGGCATTTTTCTGCGAACTACCGAGAGAGCGAAGCGACCGAGTCGTGAGCAGTAAAAATGCCACCCGACCGGATTCTGAACCAGCGAGCAACTCGGAGAGTTGCGAGTGAGGTTCAAATCCGGGAGGCAACCGTTCTCAGGCTGAGTTCAAATCCGCGACAAAAACGAAACCGTCACCCCGCCTACGCCCGCGCCTCGTCGAGCCACGCGGGTTCCTCGACGGTCGTCGAGCCGACGCCCGTGAGCGAGTACTCCCACGACCCGGTCACCTCGGTCCCGTCGTCCATCCGCCCCGAGAACGCCCACGATTCGTGGCGCGAGAGGCCGTCTTCGTCGACGAGGACGGCGTACTCGAAGCTCGTGACCTCCAGATTTCCGGGCTCGCCTTGCGCCGCGGCCGAGCCGGCGAGAATCAGCGCCTCGTTCGCGGCCGACAGTTCGTAGCGTTCGACGGACGCGCCGTCGAACGTCTCGGTGCCGGCGAACGTCAGGTCGTCGTCAGCGCCGTACGCGCGGGCCTGCGAGAGCGCGATGGCGGTGGCGAGAACCTCCGTCGACCCCTCGTACGAGGTGTACGTGGCCTCGTCGTCGCCGCCGACGCGGACGTACGTCACGCCGTCGGCGACGTACTGCTCGACGCCGCCCGCGTCGGACTGGCCGTCGGTCGTCGAGGTCGTGCGACTGTACGACCGTTCGGCGTCGAGGTCGGCGGCAAACTCGCGGGTGACCGCGGTTTCGACGCCGTCCGCGTCGACGCCGGTGTACGACCAACTGACGGTGAAACTCCCGGCGTCGCGGAGCAGGCGCTCGGGGTCGCTCAGTTCGAAGTCGTCGCCGTCGCTCGACGCGCCGGTGTCCGCGCTGCCACCGCCGTCGGTGGGGGTATCGGTGTCGTCGGCGTCGGCGGCCGGGGCGACATCCGCGCCGCCGGCGCACCCGGCGAGAAGCACGAGGACTGCGATAAGTAAGACGGGAATGCGGTTGGAGTACACGACGGCGATACGACGAGGAGAATCTTAAGTAGGCACAGCGAACTGCGTCGTTCGGCGCTGTCGATGGCGAGTACGGGACAGGAACCGTGCGAGCGCGGCGCTCAGACGGGCCGGCGCTCAGGCGGTCACCGACGCCGACTGCGCCACGTCGCGGTGCGAGACGCGGACCTCGACGCCCGACGGGGTGACGGAGACGGTCACGTCGTCGACGGTGCGTTCGTATTCGGCGGTGTGAGTTCCGGACCGAGAGATGCGCAGGCGCTTCGAGAGGAGGCCGGCGTCCACGAGCGGGTCGAGCTTTCGGTAGGTGGTCGAAAGCGGGAGGTCGCACGCCGCGGAGAGTTCGCTCGCAGAGCGGGCGATACCGTCGGTCGCGTCGAGGATGCGTCGGCAGTCGTCGTCTTCGAGAAGCGAAAACAGCGCGTCGACCTCGTCGTGGTCGTCGACGACGCGGGGTTCGGAGGCGGCCGTTGCAGAGCGGAAATCGAACGGGAGCGAAGCCTGACTCATACTGTTGTAGAACCGGCGAACGGGGACCAACTGACAACCCCGATAGCGTGGGACGTTTATATACTCCCGCCGGCAGACTCGGATGGCGAGGGGGCCGGCGGCGACGGCGGGTCGCTATCCTTCTTCGAGCACGTCGCCGAGCAGTTTCGTCAGGGCGGCGGCGAGATGTTCCGAGAACGTCGATTGGTTGATGTCGAGTTCGGCGGCGACCTCGGTCGCGTTGGCCCCGCGCGGGCGCTCGAAGTAGCCCATGTCGTAGGCGGTCTGGAGGACTTCGAGTTGGCGGGTGGTGAGTTTCCCGCGGTCGACGAAGACGCTATCGCCGGGGGCGTCGCCGGTGGGCGAGCGCACGAGGCGCTTGATGTCGAGGCCGGGGAAGCGGTCGCGAAGCTCACCGATGACGGCCTGTAACTGCTCGTAGTCGGCGGCGTGGAAGACGAGCGTCAGGCTGCCGCGCTGGGCGAAGTAGCGGTCGACCGGACAGCCGAACTCCCCGAGGCACTCGCAGGGACAGTCGGCGCTCCCGTCGTGAGTGTAGCGGTAGAGGTGCTTCGAACCGTAGGAGAAGATGGGTTCGAGCGCGGACGCGTCCGGCGGGTCGTCGGCCTCAAGGACGAACTCGGAGACGCTCACCTCGCCGGGGGTGGAGACGACGCTGGTCGAGACGGAATCGACGACGGAGTCCGTCGAGTGGGCGACCGAGGCGACGGGGCAGACCGACGGCGAGTCGAACTCGACCGTGGCGCGAATACCGGCGGGCATGAGGTTACGAGCGGGCGAGTCGGGGTTCGCCGCGGGACGCGCTGACCGCCGCAGCGACGACCGTCGCGACAGGGGCCGCCTCGGAGGCGACGACCGCGGACATTACTGGTCGGACTCCGCGGCGTCCAGTTCGACGGCGCGCCCGCCCAGCGTCTCGGGGTCGAGTTCGAACAGTTGGATGTCGAGGTCGCGCTTCGTCTCGCCCCAGATTTCGAACAGCGGACGCTTTGCCTTGCCGTACTGGACGATTCGTTCGACGGTCAGCTCGTCGGGGTCGACGCGTTCGAGCGTCCCCTCGGCGATGATGCTCCGATAGCTCCCGTCGTTCGACTCGTGGACGACGAGTCGGGCCCGCGGCGACGACGTGAGAAACTGCCGTTTTTCGCTTTCGGGTGTGGAGACGAGTCGGAGATAGAACCGACCGCTCTCGCCGTCGTAGCCGTAGGAGATGGGAATCGCGTATGGTTCGTCCGCCTTCGCGAGCGAGAGGACGCCCGTCTCGTGACGGGACAGGACCTCGCGTATCTCGTCGGGCGAGAGTTCGGTCTGTTGGTCCAGAGACATCGGTTCGTACCACCAGACTCGCGGCCGACGTAATTACTGTTACTTCTCGGCACGCCCGAGAGAGTCGAGTCGGGTGATATCGGCGGACTCGGTCGCGACTCGGTCACGGGCGCGCGCTCAGGTAGTCGAGAAGGCGTCGGTCGTGAGCGCGGCGCTGCAGACGACACGGCCGTTTTCGAGGAGGGCGTCGCGCATGGAGTCGTTGACCAGCATGGACTCCGCACACTCCGGGCAGACGAATGTGTAGTCCGCGCTGTCGCTCATGTGGTTCGTAGTACGCGTGGCACACGTATATGTAGCCTACTGTTTTTCGGGTGCCGGGGACGCGGCGAGGCGAGCGCCCCGACCGAGCGCGGGTTCGGTCGCGGGCGCGACCGAAAAGCGAGACTCACGCGGGACATGGGTCGAAGGCGTCATCCGAGACGGGGCTTCCGCAGATGGGACAGCCGCGTTCGAGGACCGCGGCGCGCATCCCGCCGTTGACGGCGAAGCCCTCGCCGCACTGCGAACACGTGAACTCGTAGTCGTCCGTCGTCGTCGTCGCGCTCATCAGTCCACCTCCGGCGAGGCGAGCGCCGTCTCGGTTCGCTCCGTCCGCCGCGCGGCGGTGCGCGTCGCGGTCATCGCGACCGGCCCTCCGCGCCGTCTTCGCCGCCGTCGGTGGCGACCTGCCGGAACGCGAGCGACACGCCGGCGTCGTCGAACGAAAACGAGAGCGTGTCGAAGTTGGTCGCGAACTCCCGCGGGTGGTGCGTCGCCGTCTGGACCCGCAGTCGCTCGTCGAGGAGCGACGCCTCGGTCAGTAGGTCGAGCTTCCGGTAGACCGTCGACAGCGGCACGTCACAGAGTTCGGCGCACTCCTGTGCGGTTCTCGGAGCCTCGTCGCAGGCGGCGAGGATTCGCCGGCTGTCGCCGTCGCTGAGCGCCGAGAGGGCACTCGACGGGTCGGAGAGGACGTGGCTGCGGCGCGAGTTTCGGGTTAACGACTGTTCGACGGCGGAGACAGATGACGTGTTCATACTTCGATAGACGGCCGACAGCGGGAGGTATCTCCGCCCGCGCTATCCGGGGTGGTTTAAGTACTCGACCCGTCGCAGGCTTCGAGTCGGGCCCGTCTGCGGCGCACCGCGGGGTTCGAACTCGGCGCTCACGCGCGCCGGCGCTGAAGCCCTGTCCGGGAGTCGATGCGAAGCTCCCAGCCGAGGATATCCTGCATCGGCTCCGTCTCCGAGAACAGGGTCGGATACCACGCGTTGTCTTCGAGCGCGTCGCGGACGCGGTCCCAGTCGCCGTCGTCGACCCGGCGGAGTTCGCCGTCGACGACGACGCTCTCCCACTGGTCCCGCGACGGGGCGTTCCAGACGGTGAAGCTCGCGCGGGCGGTCCGCTCCGCGAACTCGGCCTTCTTCGAGGACTCGCCGGGCCGGAGGAAGACGAAGTAGAGCCGCCCTCGGTCGGCGTCGTAGCCGAACGAGAGGGGAATCCCGTAGGCGACGCCGTCGTCCGCGAGCGAGAGGACGCCGACGCCCTCCTCGCGGAGCAGGCGGTCTATCTCCTCGGCCGGCATCTCGATGCGGTTGTGTTGGGCGAAGTCAGGGGCCATGGGAGATATACGCACGGAGAGACCATAAGCCTGCCAGCGAACTGACCCGTCTAACCAGCGTCCCTCGACGCGGCGACGCGGGGCTTATCCCCGGTGACGACGAACCGCGGGACGACACCCGGATGACGGTGAACACACTCCACCGGCCGACGCACCGCGACGCCCTCGTCCACCTCGAAGCCGCCTTCGAGCGCGGCGACATGGTGACGATATTCGGGCGGTGCACGGTCGATTACGACGGCCGCGCGACGAGCGAACTCGGCCCCGGCGACCGGCTCGTCGTCCTGAAGCCGGACGGCTCGATTCTGGTCCACACCGACGAGAAGCGGACGCCCGTCAACTGGCAGCCGCCGGGCTGTACCCACGCCGCGAGCGTCCGCGACGGCCGGCTTCGGGTCAGAAGCACGCGCACGACCCCCGACGAGCGCCTCGACGTACAGTTCGAGCGCGTCGAGCAGTGTTCGGCCTACGCCGTGAACGACCGGAGCGACCTCGAACTCGTCGGCAGCGAGGAGGACCTACGTCAGCACATCCTCTCGGAGCCCGATGTCCTCGAACCGGGGTTCGAGCCGCTCGAAACCGAGCGACAGAGCGACGCGGGCGCTATCGACATCTTCGGCGAGGACGCAGAGGGCGTTCCGGTCGTCGTGGAGTTGAAACGGCGGCGCGTCGGTCCCTCGGCGGCGAGTCAGCTTCGCCGGTACGTCGACGCGCTCCACCGCGAGTTCGGTGACGAAGAGCCGATTCGCGGCGTCCTCGTCGCGCCCTCGGTGACCGAGCGAGCGGGCGATATGCTCGACCGCGAGGGGCTCGAGTTCGTCGCGCTCGACCCCGAGACGGGCGAACCGCCGGTCGATGACGAGAAAGCCGACGGCGACGAAGGACCCGACAGCGACGACGCCTAATCAGTCCAGCCCGGCGGCGGCGACGAAGTTCGCGACGGTTCGGGCGGCGGTCACGTCGTCGAAGTCGCGGTCGGCGTCGTCGTCGGGCCAGCCGAAGTCGTCGGCGACGCGGTCGAGGAGGCCGGCCGTGAACTCGGGGTGGTACTGGACCGTCCAGACGGGCGCGTCCTCGTGGCGGGTGGCGAGGTGGTCGTAGTAGTCCGCGGAGGCGACGGTCTCCATGCGGTCGCCGGGGGCGACGACGTAGTCGCCGTGAACCATCGGGATGCGTCCGGAGACGCCGTCGAACAGCGGGTCGTCGTCGAGGTTCACGTCGGTGATACCGCGGCGTTGGTCGCCGGCTTCGACCGTGCCGCCGAGGGCGTCGTTGACGAGTTGGTGGCCGAAACAGACGCCGAGCGTGGGCAGTTCGCGGGCGACGAGGTCGCGGGCGAGCAGGCGCGCGTCGTCGAGCCACGGTCGCTCGTCGGTCTCGTAAACGCCCGCGGTGCTCCCGGTGAGAACGACGGCGTCGACGTTCGAGAGCGTCGGGAGGCCGTCGTCGGGAAGCGAGTGAACGGTCCCCTCGCGGCCGTCGAGGGCGAGGTCGGCGAGCGCGTCGGTGAAGTACGCGGGGCCGTCCGCAGGCATACAGTCGCAGACGAGCAGCATGGGCAGAACCGTGGCGGCGGCGGCGCATAAGACTGTCTCCCGGCCGGGACGGTCGGTCCCTGCGACGAACCGGCGTGCGAGGGGCTGACACGACCGCGGCGGGCGAATGAAGCTTCGAAGCGTTTTTAGCCCGCCTGACCCTTCGGTTTCACAAGTAACCATGTCAGACAAACCCGCCTCTATGTACCGGGAGATTACGAACCCGGCGTACACCCGACGCGAGTACATCACGGGTATCCCCGGTTCGAAGATCGCACAGCACAACATGGGCGACCTGCAGGCCGACCCCGAGGACTACCCCGTCCAGATCAGCCTGAAGGTCGAAGAGGAAGTGCAGATTCGTCACGGGTCGCTCGAATCCGCGCGTCTGTCCGCCAACCGCCTCATGCTCAAGCACGCGGGCGAAAAGCAGTACAAGATGATTCTGCGCAAGTTCCCGCACCACGTCATCCGCGAGAACAAGCAGGCGACCGGCGCGGGTGCGGACCGCGTCTCCGACGGGATGCGCCAGTCGTTCGGGAAGGTCGTCGGGACCGCCGCTCGCATCCCCAAGGGCGAGACGGTGTTCACCATCTACTGCGACGTCGAGGACGCCGAAACGGCGAAGGACGCCTTCCGCCGCGCGTACAACAAGATGTCGCCGCCGTGCCGCATCGTCGTCGACCGCGGCGAAGAGCTGCTCGTCGCGTAAGTTCGCGTCGGCGCGTCGGTGCGTGCTCGGAACGCGCCTCGCCTCGAACCCACCATTTTTGCCCCGGGACCCCGCCTCGTAGCGTATGCTTCGGTTGGCGGTCACCACCTCCAGCGAGACGTTCGAGCGAATGCGCGACCCGCTCGGGGACCGCGGCATCGACGTGGCACACCTCCGCGCCAAGGAGTTCGCGCTCGACCTCTCGACGCCGCCGGCCGAGTCGTTCGACGTGGGCTTCGTCTATCCCACGCGGCCGATGGAAGGCGGCGTCGTCACCGCCAGACACGACATCCCGTGGGTGAACACGCGCGAGGACGTGCTCACCTCGCGGAACAAGGCGGGCGTCATCGCGGCGCTCGAACGCGCCGGCCTACCGGTCCCGCAGAGCGTCTGCGTCTCGAACCCGGCGGGCGAGTCGGACCTGCTCGACGCCGTCGAGTCGGCGGGCCTCGACTACCCCGTCGTCGTCAAGCCGAACTCCACGACGCGCGGCGTCGGCATCGCCAAGGCCCACGACCCGGACTCGCTTTCGGGCCACGCGGACGTGCTGGGCCTCGTCCACGACTTCCGAGCGACCGGCGACAAGTCGTTCCTGATTCAGGAGTGGCTCCCGGACGCGCGAGACTACCGGGCGATGGTGCTCGACGGCGAGGTCGTCGGCGCGGTCGAGCGCCGCCTGTCTGACGGCGCGCGCGACGGCGGGCGCTGGAAGCACAACGTCCACCGCGGCGCGGAGGCGGTCGGGGTGACCCTCCCGAAGCGCCACCGCGAACTCGTCGAGTCGGTCGCCGACGAACTGGGCATCCGCTATCTCGGAGTCGACCTGCTCGAATCCGACGGGCGGGTCGTCGTCTCGGAGACGAACGCCCGGCCGACCATCGACGACGACGCGAAGTACGACGCCGACTTTTTCGACCGACTGGCGGCGCTCATAGAGCGGGTCGCAAAGAAGTCCTGAGCGGGCCGTAGCGAA
>NZ_AOLF01000035.1:0-125138 GCF_000336975.1 Haloferax sp. ATCC BAA-644 | reverse complement strand
TCGTCGACGCGGGCCGGGAGGCGGATGCGTTCGTCGTACTCGCGGCGGTCACCGGCGGCGCTGATAGTCAGCGTCTCACCGTCGCACTTGAGGTCGATGGCGTCTTTGTCGACGCCCGGGAGGTCCGCGACGAGTCGGAGTGTAGAGCCCTCATCGTACACGTCGATGTGGGTCTCGGAGGCGAATCCGGCGTCGCCTCCGGTCATGTCGTTCATCATCCGTTCGATTTCGTCGAAGATGTTGTCGAACGGGTCGTCGCGGTCGTCTCTGACCATGAGGGCCGCTATGAAATCGGAGGATAAAACGTTTCTGCCTGTGACAGTCACCTGCCAGCGAATCGCCAGGATTCGGCCGCGAGCGACCGTCTACAACCTGACCACTCGCCCCCGAGCGGGCGTGTCAATCGCCGCCCGTGTCTGACCGGTTATGTTCGTTTCTGTCGAGATTGTGATTGTGAATGAAAGGTAACGTTCGATTCAGTCTGATTTACCGAAACAGATATACTCCTGCGCCCGAGATATCCATACGGATACTACTCGAACATGAGTGAAAAATCCTACCTCAGCGCGGGCGAGAACGTGGATGAATCGGACGTGGTGCGGGTGGCACTCAACGGCTTCGGCCGCATCGGCCGGAACATCTTCCGTGCCGTCCTCGACAACCCGAAGGTCGAACTGGTCGCCATCAACGACGTCATGGACTTCGACGACATGGCGTATCTCGCGAAGTACGACTCCGTCATGGGCCGACTCGACGGCGTCGAGCGAGACGGCGACTCGCTGTCCATCGGCGGCACCTCGGTGGGCCTCTACAACGTCCAGTCCCCCGCGGAGCTTCCGTGGGGCGAACTCGACGTGGACGTGGCGCTCGAATGTACGGGCATCTTCCGCACGAAGGAAGACGCCTCCGCACACCTCGAAGCAGGCGCGGAGAAGGTCGTCATCTCCGCGCCGCCGAAGGGCGACGAGCCGGTCAAGCAGATCGTCTACGGCGTCAACCACGACGAGTACGACGGCGAGGACATCGTCTCGAACGCCTCCTGTACGACCAACTCCGTCACGCCGGTCGCGAAGGTGCTCGACGAGGAGTTCGGCATCGAGAACGGTCTCCTGACGACCGTCCACGCCTACACGGGCAGCCAGAACCTCATCGACAGCCCCCACGCGAAACAGCGCCGCGGGCGCGCCGCCGCCGAGAACATCGTCCCGACGACGACCGGCGCGGCGCAGGCGGCCACCGAGATTCTGCCCCAGCTCGACGGCAAGCTCGACGGCATGGCGATTCGCGTCCCCGTGCCGAACGGCTCGCTCACCGAGCTCGTCGTCCGCCTCGAAGACAAGCCCTCCGTCGAGGAGATTAACGACGCCTTCCGCGCCGCGGCCGACTCCGGCCCGCTCGCGGGCGTCCTCGGCTACACCGACGACGAGGTCACCTCGCGTGACATCCTCGGTCTGCCGTTCTCCAGCACCGTCGACCTCAACACGACGAACCAGGTCAACGACGGCGGCCTCTACAAGATTCTGACGTGGTACGACAACGAGTACGGCTTCTCCAACCGGATGCTCGACGTCGCCCACTTCGTCACGCACCAGTAGACACCGCCGCCGCGAATCGCCCGTGATTTCAGCGCGAGCTACCCACCACTAAGTACTCCCTCCACGTTCTTCCACCCGATGTTCAAGACCCTCGATGACCTCGACCCGGAGCAGCGCGTACTCGTCCGACTCGACCTCAATTCGCCGGTCGAAGACGGCGAGGTCCAAGACAACCGACGGTTCGACCGCCACGCGGAGACCGTCCGCGAACTCGCCGAGGCCGGCCACCGCGTCGTCCTCATGGCCCATCAGGGCCGCCCCGGCGGCGACGACTTCGTCTCGCTCGAACAGCACGCGGACATCCTCGCCTCGCACATCGACCGCGACGTGGGGTTCGTCGCTGACACCTACGGCGACGACGCCATCGCCGCCATCGACGCGCTCGAAGCCGGCGACGTGCTCCTCCTCGAAAACACGCGGATGTGCGACGAGGAGCTTCCCGAGGAGGACCCCGAGGTCAAAGCCGACACCGAGTTCGTTCGGACGCTCGCCGAGCACGTCGACGCCTACGTCAACGACGCCTACTCGGCGGCCCACCGCTCGCACGCCTCGCTGGTCGGCTTCCCGCTCGTGCTCCCCGCCTACGCGGGCCGCGTGATGGAGACCGAGTACGAAGCGAACTCCTCCATCGCCACCCGCGAGTTCGACGGGCAGGTGACGATGGTCGTCGGCGGGACGAAAGCCACCGACGTCATCGACGTGATGAACAACCTCGGCGACAAGGTCGACCAGTTCCTCTTGGGCGGCATCGCCGGCGAACTGTTCCTCCGCGCCGCCGGCAACGACGTGGGCTTCGACCTCGAAGGGATGGAGTTCTTCGACGACCAGTGGGAGGAAAACCGCGAGACCATCGAGTCGCTTCTCGACGAGCGCGGCGACCAGATTAAACTCGCCGTCGACCTCGCCTACGAGGACGAGACCGACGACCGCGGCGAAATCGCGGTCGCCAATATCACCGAGAAGGACCGCGCCTACCTCGACGTGGGCTCGATGACGGTCGACGAGTACGACCCCATCATCCGCGACTCCGAGGCCGTCTTCGTGAAGGGCGCGCTCGGCCTGTTCGAAGACGAGCGCTTCGCGGTCGGTACGACCGGCGTCCTCCGCGCCATCGCCGAGACCGACTGCTTCTCCGTCGTCGGCGGCGGCGACACCTCCCGCGCCATCGAGATGTACGGCATGGACGAAGGCGACTTCGGCCACGTCTCCATCGCCGGCGGCGCGTACATCCGCGCGCTGACCGGCGCGCCGCTCGCCGGCGTCGAGGCGCTGAAGCAGAACTAAACGCGCGTAGCGTCACCCGTCTCTCTTCTCGGCGAACACGCCGGCCGCGCCATCGACGAGAATCGCGACGCCGCCCGCGAAGACCAACAGCGTGAGGAGTCCGCCGACGGCGTTGTCGTCGGGGAAATTCCCCGAGGCGCGAACCGCCAGCGTCCACCCGGCGCTGAACGCCGCGTAACCCGCCATCGCCGCGCCGATGACGACGTTCGTGCCGCCGCCGAGCGTCACGCTGAGCGCCGGCGACCCGACTTCCCCGGCGTCGTCGGCGGTCTCGGCGGAGCTTCCCGTCTCGCCCGCGTCGCCGTCGGAGTCGTCGCGTTCTGACACGTCCCGAACGGGGACCGCGCGGGACATAAGTGTCACCCAACGTTGATAGCCGACGCCGCCGAACCGACTCCCATGAAACTCGGCGTCGTCTCCGACACGCACGACAACCTCGACCACGTCGAAGCCGCGGTCTCGCACTTCGAATCGGAGGGCGTTGACGCGGTCGTCCACTGCGGCGACATCGTCGCGCCCTTCTCGGCCGCGCCGTTCGACGCGGACTTCGACTTCCACGCCGTCCGCGGCAACAACGACGGCGAGTGGGCGCTCCGCGAGGCGGTCGAGTCGTTCGGTACCTACCACGGCGACTTCGCGCACCTGACGCTCGACGGGCAGGAGATAGCGGTGTACCACGGCACGGAGGCCGGACTGGTCGACGGGCTCGTCGACTCGGGGACGTACGACTTCGTCCTGCGCGGCCACACCCACGAGCGGGTGGTCGAACACCGGGGGAAGACGACGCACATCAATCCCGGCGGCCTGCCGATTCCCGGCGCGGACGACGCGTTCCACGTCGCAATCGTGGACCTCGACACCGGGAACGTGGCGTCGCGGTCGCTCTGAGGGAGCGAAGCGAGTGGGTGGAAAAACCGCAGCCGCACCGAACCACACCGCACCGAACTGAACAGACGATTCGCCGTTAGTCGTCGGCGAACTCCGCGCGCGCCTGCTCAGAGAACCCAGAAGGGTCGCCGGAGATGCCGATGCCGAGCGTCCGGTCGGTGAGCGCCATGCTGTCCTGTTGGTCTTCGAGGTCGAACATCGCGCGGATGGCGTCGACGTTCTCCGGAATCACGTCGGACTGCTGGTGGATGGCCTGGAACAGGTAGAGGTCGCGGCCGTTGACGCCGATGGACTCGCCCCACACGCAGTTTTCCCACATGTCGCCGCGCGGGCGGCCCGCGTCGAGCGCGAAGTCCATGAGCTTGCCCGCGCCGTCGATGCCCATCCCCTCGGGGATGACGTAGACGCGGTTCTCGCCTTCGAGCAGTTGGCGGACGTGCGCGCCGGTCACGTCGTCTTCGAGCGTGACGTTGAGCGCGTGGACGTGCATCAGCGTCGCCGGGACCTTCAGCCCGAGCGTGTCGATTTCGAGGTCGGGGAAGATGGTCTTCACGTCGGGGCCGTGGTGCGAGGGAATCTCGATTGGGTTCGGCAGGATGTCGTTTATCGGCCCCCGGGAGTTCTGGCCGGGGTCGCCGCCGCGGCGGACGAGCGTCGCCCGAACCTTCTCGACGCCGTACTCGGCTTCGAGCGGCGCGATGATGCGCGAGAGGCCGGTCGTGTTACAGGAGACGACGCGGACGTAGTCGGCGTCGCGGGCGGCGTCGAAGTTGGCCCGCGCGTTGAAGCTCACGTCGGCCACGTCGGCGTCTTCGCCGCCCTGGAAGATGGCGGGCGTGTGGTGCGTCTCGTACAGTTCGCGGTTCTCCGCGCCGATGCCGGACGGCGTGCAGTCGACGATAACGTCGGCCTCGGCGACCAGTTCGTCAACCTCGCCGGCGAGGTCGACGCCGGCCTCGGAAAACAGCGGCGAGCGTTCCGGAATCGCGGCGTACATCGGGTAGCCGCGTTCGCCCGCGGTGTGCGCTTCGAAGTTGGGCTGGGTCTTGGCCACGCCGATGAGTTCCATGTCGGGCTGCGCGTGGACCGCGTCGGCGACGCGCTTTCCGATTGTGCCGTAGCCGTTGACACCCACTCGTATCATGGGAGACAAACGACCGGGCCCGACCATAGTTATTTCGATGGTTAATACCTAGAAATTAACTCTCGGGCGAGTGAGTCCCTCGATTACCTCCGAGGCGAGTGAAACCCCCGATTCGGGGCGACGGGACGGAAATCGAACGCGAGGGGGCAGATGGGAACGCCTAACAGCGCCGGCGGCGCAGGTGTCCACATGACCGAAGCCGACGCAGACCTCCGCGCCGCCAGCGAGACGGCGGTCCGTCAGTGTCTCGACCTCCAGTCCGACGAGTCGCTCGTCGTCGTCACCGACGACAAGCGCGAGCGCATCGGCGAGGCGCTCTACGAGGTCGCAAGCGAAGTGACCGACGACGCGACCATCATCCGCTACCCGCCGGGGGACCAACACGGCGAGGAGCCGCCCGCGCCGGTCGCCGCCGCGATGCGGTCCTGCGACGCCTTCCTCGCGCCGACGACGAAGAGCCTGAGCCACACCCGCGCCCGCGGCGACGCCTGCGACGCCGGCGCTCGCGGCGCGACCCTCCCCGGAATCACCGAGGAGGTGTTCGTCACCGGCCTCGACGCCGACTACGACGCCATCTACGACCACAGCGCGGCGATGCTCGACGCCGTCGGCGACGCCGACGAACTCCGCGTCACGACCGAGAAGGGCACGGACATCACGTTCGTCCGCGGGGACCGCGAGTGGCTCGCAGACACCGGCGCAATCGCGGCGTCCGGCTCGTTTTCGAACCTCCCCGCGGGCGAAATCTTCCTCAGCCCCGCGTCCGCGACGGGCACCTACGTCGTCGACGGGACGATGATGCCCCACGGCCGCCTCGACGAGGGCGAGGAACTCCGCTTCGAGGTCGAAGACGGCTACGTCACCGAGATTTCCGACGACGACATCCGCGAGCAGGTCGAGGCCGCGGCGGCGGAAGTCGGGCAGGACGCCTACAACCTCGCCGAAATCGGCATCGGTACCAACGTCGGCGTGACCGACCTCGTCGGCTCCGTCCTGCTCGACGAGAAGGCCGCCGGCACGGTCCACATCGCCATCGGCGACGACGCCGGCATCGGCGGCGACACCGACGCGCCGCTCCACCTCGACGGCATCATCCGCGAGCCGACGGTGTACGCCGACGGCGAGGCAGTCGACCTGCCGCGGCCCTAAACGGGTTCACGCCGCGACCGCGGCCGGTCGGTCGGCTCGCCCCGTTCGTTGAGCGAGCGTCCTGCCACCGACTCCCACGCCGAGACGGAGAAAGGCGGCTTTTTACGGCCTGATGGGCTAGCAACCCGTATGAGCCTACCCGACGCCGGCGAGCGCGTCCCCCTCTCCTGTCCGACGTGTTCGCCCGACGAACCCACCGTCCACGAGGTGCTGAAGCCCGGCGGTCACTCGACCGTCCGGTGTACCGAATGCAGCCACGTCCACAAGGAGAACGTCGAGATTCCCGACGAGACCGAGATGAACGTCGTCGTCTCGCAGGACGGCGACTCCGTCTCGACCGAGGTGCCCGTGCCGGTCGGCACGACCATCGAGATCGGCGACGAGTTCATCGTCGACACGCCCGAGGCGATTCAGCTCGTGCGCATCACGGGCATCGAAGTCGGCCCCGAACAGCGCGCCGACGAGGCCGAAGTCGCGGACGTGAAGACCGTTTGGACCCGCGTCGTCGACAACGTCGCGGTCAACGTCACCATCCACCCGAAGGACGGCAAGCGCGAGGACACCCGGAGCGTCACCGTCAACGTCCCCGGCGACTACGAGTTCGTCGTCGGCGAGACGGAGGCGTTCGGTGACGAAGAGGTCGAAATCGAAGGCCTCGTCGTCCGCTCGGACGCCCCCGAGTACCGCCACGGCAAGCTCGACCACCCCGGCGACATGGTGTACGCGAAGGACGCGAAGCGCGTCTACGCCCGCGACCAGACCTCGACCGCGTGGTCGGCCTGGTAAGGGAACTCCGACGCCGAAACGCCCCGCCCCGCCGACGCCGGACGATACCGCCCGCCCAACGCACGACCTTTTGTCTCCCGACCCGTCGGTGCGACCATGCCTACCCGCGACCGGTCGCAGTCGTCGGTCGAATCGCTCGCGCTCCTGTGGGCCGCCCGCGAGAGCGGCGTCATCGACGCGCTCACGACGAACGCCGGCACCGCCGAGGCCGTGGCCGACACCGCCGGTATCGACCCCCGAGCCGCCCGCATCTCGGTCGAGGCGCTGGCCGCGATGGGCTTCATCAAGCGCGTCGGCGACGAGTACGAGATAACCAACCGCGCGCTCAGCTTCCTCGCCAAGCGCGACGTGCGCTCCATCGGTCGCCTCCCGCACGCGCTGGACCGATTCTCGCTCTACGCCGACCTCCCGGAGACGATGGCGACCGGCGAGACCCCCGCGTTCCCGGACGACTGGCTCCGCAACCGACTCGGCGCGTACGACGCCACCGAGGAGTCGGTCGTCCGGGCCTGCGTGACCGCCGCGGTCCGCGCGGCTCCCGACGCGACGCGCGTCCTCGACCTCGGCGGCGCGTCGGGCGTCTTCGCCCGCGAGTTCGTCGCCCGCGGCCGCGACGTGACCCTCGTCGACGACGCGGAGACCGTCGAGGTCGTCCGCCCGCTCCTCTCACGCGCCGGCGTGGCCCTCGTCGCCGGCGACCCGACCGACCCGCCGGCGTCGGGGTTCGGCCTCGTCTTCGCCGGCGACGCCTTCGCCGGGCGCGACCCCGAGGAGGCGAGGGCCCTCGTCGCGGGCGCGTTCGACGCCCTCGAACCCGGCGGCGCGGCGGTGTTCGTCGAGAGCCTGTACGGCCGGTGTTCGACCGAGGCGACGGCCGAGCGAGCGGTGGACGCGCTCGCCACGGGCCGCGGCGACCTCCACGACGAGGCGACGGTTCGCTCGTGGGTCGAATCGGCCGGGTTCGACGGCTGTACGGTCCGAGACGTGCCGGGGACCGACCTCCAGGCGGTCGTTGGCGAGCGTGCGGTTGATTAGGACCGACCTCCGAGGTCGACTATGGACAACTCGGTGCTGCGCGACGACATGGTCGACGGCTTGGAGCACTCGCTGGAGTCGCTCCCGGAGGCCGTCTCCATCGCCATGCGCAGCGTCCCGCGACACGAGTTCGTCACCGACTCGCCGTATCAGAACCGCCCGACCGAGCACCGCGACACGAACACGACCATCCTCGCGCCGACGACGGTCGCGCGCCTGCTCGCCGCGCTCGACCCCCACCCGGACGACGAGGTGCTCGTCGTCGGCGCGGGCGTCGGCTACACCGCCGCGGTCCTCGCTGAAATCGTCGGCGACGCCCGCGTCCACGCGGTCGACATCACGCGCTCGCTCGTCTACGAGGCGCGCGAGAACCTCCAGCGCGCCGGCTACGGCGGCGTCCTCGTGGACTGCCGCGACGGCGCGGAGGGGCTTGCCGACTACGCACCCTTCGACCGCATCCTCGTCGAGGCCTCGGCGGTCCGCCCGCCCGCGCGACTCCTCGCACAGCTCGCTGACGGCGGCCGACTCGTCATGCCGAAGGGCGTCGGCGAGCAGACGCTCGTTGCCGTCGAGGACGGCGAAGTGGCCGAGTCGTTCGGCCCGCTGTCGTTCAAGCCGCTGCTCGTCGACGGCGAACAGACCGGAAGCATCGTCAGAAACCGGACGCGCCGCGAGGACCCCGAGTACGAGGGTCGCGGCTGGCACGCCGGCCACGGCTGGGAGCAGGACTGGATAGACTGGGGTGGCAGCGGGTAGTCGAGTCGGGCCGAGCTCCCGACGTATCGGCTGACGTGACAGTCACGCTTCTCCGGAGCCGAGAACCGACGGTGCACGATTTAGCCGCCGAACGCGTAGTTAGCACCGGTGAATCAACCATGGAGAAGAACGTCGGCGGCTACGACCGTATCGCGCGCGCCGTCCTCGGACCGGTACTCGTCGTCGTCGGGGCGGCGAGTCTCGCGGGCTTCCTGACCATCGCGGCCGGCACCCTCGGACTCGTCATCGCGGTCGCGGCGCTCCTCGTCGGAGCGGTCCTCGCGACCACGGCGGTCACCCAGAAGTGCCCGCTCAACGACCTGCTGGGCGTCAACACCTACGAGGGCGCGACGGCGACCGAGACCGAGACCGAATCCGCGGGGAAACCCCGCGCGCAGTAAGCTTTTCTTCGACTCGACACTCGGACCCGGCCGGACCGACGAGTGCGGCGAGACCGGGTGCTGAGTATCAATTCTGATATTTTGCGGGAAACAGCTTTTGCATCGCTCCAGAGACCAGCGGTAGCGATGACGCCACCACTCCCGACGCGGGAACAGCTCCCGGACGACCTGCTCGAACGGGCCAACTGGGTCGGGTGGCGAACGCAACTGTGCGACGGCGAGAAGACAGTTGTGCCCCGAAGCGCGACCGACGGCGGGCCCGCATCGGCAACTGACGACTCGACGTGGGCGACATTCGACGAGGCGCTCGCGTGTGCTCGGGAGGGGCGCGTCGACGGCGTGGGATTCGCGTTCACCGACGACGACCCGTTCGTCGGTATCGAGCTCGAAAACTGCCGCGACGCCGAGACCGGCGCGACCGACGAGTGGGCGCGGGCGCTCGTCGACCGACTCGACTCCTACACGGAAGTGACTCCCTCGGGAACGGGGTTCCGCGTTATCGTCCGCGGGACGCTCCCGTCAGGGTGCGCCCGAGCCGGCGGCCTCGAACTCTCGGACGCCACGCGGTTCCGTCCCGTGACCGGCGACTGCGCCGACGGCGCGCCCGCGGCGGTCGCGGAACGGAGCGACGCGCTCGCTGCGGTTCACGGTGCGTACTTCGAAACCGACCCGGAGCCGTCGCCGTCGGTCGCCCCCGTCGCCCCGGCCGCCTCAATCGACTCGGTCAACCCAGACGCTCCGAACTCGGACCGAGCGCCCGCCGACGCACGACTCGACGAGATAAGCGGCCCGGGCAACGACCTCACGGACGACGAGGTCGTCCGCCGCGCCTCGAACGCCGTCAACGGGGTGGCGTTCACCCGCCTGTGGCGGGGTGACGCGAGCGGCTACGACGACCGCGACGAGGCTGACGCGGCGCTGTGTTCGATGCTCGCGTTCTGGACGGCCGGCGACGCCCGACAGATGTGCCGCCTGTTTCGGGACTCCGGACTCTTTCGGCCGGCGTGGGACGAAGTCGTCCACGCCGACGGCTCGACCTACGGCGCGAAGACGGTCCGACGAGCGATTCGGGAGACCAGCGAGTTCTACGACCCGTCCAGCTGGTCGAGCGCGGTGCGACGGTCAGCGACGCGATCGGACGACGACCGACACCGACACCCGAACCGGAATCGGCACGACGACGACGCGGTGACCGACCCGGCGCGACGGCCGGGTTCACCCGGCGCGTCACCGGGCGACGGTCGCGGGGGGTTCGACCGCCTCGACGAACTCCGGGCGCGGCTCGACGAGGTCGTCGACGAGAACGAGCGACTCCGCGACGAACTCGGCGCGGAGCGCGAGCGGCGACGCGACCTCGAAGCCCGAGCGGGCGACCGCACCACGGGAGCCGAAGCGAGAGCCGGCGTCGAAAACGCGGGACGCGGCTGGTCGTTGGTCGGCTGGCTTCGGTCGTGGAGAGCGCTACGGTAGCTGTGTTCTGAGTCGGCTCACGATTTGAGACCGCTTCCGGTGAGCGGCACGACCACGTCGGCGTCGCGGTCGAGGACGCCCGAGAGCCGCAGTTCGCGGAGCGCCGCGGGCGCGACGGCGCAGGTCGGCTCCGTGTAGAAGCCGTGGCGGTGGAGCCGGTCGAGTTCGTCTTCGACCGCGTCGGCCGACAGAGCGATGGCGTCGCCGCCGGTGTCGTCGAGCGCCTCGTGAATCTCGGCCTCGCGGACGGGGTCGAGAATCTGGATACCGTCGGCCACGTCGTTGGTCTCGTCGGCCGTGTGGTGACGGGCGTCGGCGATGGGCGAGTAGCCGGCGGCCTGCGCGCCGTACAGTTCGGGCATCCGGTCGGTCCAGCCCGCCTCGTAGAGCGCGCGGAAGCCGCGGTACGCGCCGAGGAAGAGCGTCCCGTGGCCCAGCGGCGTGACGACCGCGTCGGGGACCGACCAGTCGCGCTGGGCGGCGATTTCGTAGGCGACGGTGGCCGTACCCGCGAAGAACGCGGGGTTCCACGCGTGGCTCGCGTACCACGCGTCGTCGGCCTCGACGGCCTCGACGCAGGCGTCGGTCACGGCCTGTCTGGAGCCCTCGATGCGGACCGGCTTCGCCCCGGCGCGCTCGATGGCGCGGACCTTCGAGGGCTTGACCGACGCGGGCACGTAGATTTCGGCGTCGATGCCGGCGCGGGCGGCGTAGGTCGCGACGGCGGCCCCCGCGTTGCCCGAGGAGTCCTCGACGACGCGCTCGACGCCGAGTTCGGACGCGAGCGAGAGCATCGTCGTCGCGCCGCGGTCCTTGAACGAGCCGGAGGGGAAGACGTACTCCAGTTTGAACGAGGCCTCCCACTCCGCGGCGTCGACGAGGGGCGTCATCCCCTCGCCGAGGCTGGCGCGCGGCTCCGTCGGGAGAAAGTCGTCGAACGCCCAGAGGCCGTCGCGGTAGTCGAGGTCGGCGGCGTCGGGGGTCGCTGCCGGCGGCGTCGGGTCGGCCGCGAAATCCAGCGGCTCGCCGCAGGCACAGCGCCAGCGCCAGGCGTCGTACGTCTCGCCGCAACTGTCGCACGCGAGTCGGAGCCGAGCGGGGAGGTCGGGTGGTGTCGTCATGGGAAGTGAGTGGGGTGAATCGGGTGGGGTGGTGCCGAGTCGAGTGAAGTGGTCGAATCGGGTGGAACGGAGTCGGTATCAGTACGTGTCGAGGTCGATGCCGACGGAACAGACGTACTCGCCGGAGGCGACCTGCGGGAGGCGGCGCGCCCGCCAGAAGATGCCGTCGTGGTCGGCGGTGACGCGGGCTTTGAGCGTGCCGAACACGTCGGTCACCTCGAACACCACGTCGCCGGCGGAGACGCGCTCACCGAGGTCGCGCTTGAACCGGACGAGGCCCCCGACCGGCGAGCCGTACTGGTCGAAGCCGCGGGCGCGGGTCTGGGCTTTCAGCTCCACGTCGCCGTCGAGGAAGTCGTAGCCGCGGAGGACGTTGTGAACGCCGCGAACGCCCTTCTCGATGCTTTCTTCGTCCCAACCGACGCAGCCGCCGAGTTCGGGGTCGATAGTCGGAATCCCGGCGTCGGGGCCGGCGCGGGCGAGTTGGCCGTCCGGACCCTTCTGGTCGAGGACGTAGCCGCAGCCGAACGTCTTGGCGAGTCGAAGACATTTCGCGTGCATCCGGTGGTGGCGACCACAGCGGACGCGGACCTCGTCTATCATCCGGCTCGTCGAGCCCTGATGGAGGTCGACGATGAGGTCGGCGTCGCGGGCGGCGGCGAACGTCGCGGCGGCGATTCGCTCCGAGGAGGTGCCGCGCTCGTCGCCGGGGTACGCCCGGTTCATCTTCGTGTCGTCTATCGGATTGCGGTGTTGTGCGACCTGAAACGCGTGGTAGTTGACGATGCCGACGACGAGAATCGCCCCGGAGATATCCGCGGGGTCGAGCTGCGGGACGACCCGCTGGACGACGCCGACGCCGTTGAGTTCGTCTCCGTCCGACGCCGCCTGCATGTAGAGCGTCTTGCCCGACGACGCGCCGTTGATGACGGCGACCGGCAGGCCGACGCTCCCGCCGTCGCGGGACTCACCGACTTCGAGGCGGCCCACGTCCATCTCCCCGGGGGCCGCGCTCGCCGTTCCCAAGGTAATCATACCGCCAACCTCGGACCCGCCTCCCTTTAGGGGTTCGGTCCGCTGAGGCCCCCGAGGAAAGCGTTGCCGCTATGGTCCCGCGGCCGCAACCGGCGACCGTGACAGACGACGTTCCCGAACGGCCGCCGACGGGGGGACTGGTGCAGGCGCTGGACGTGCCGCGAAACGCCGCTATCGGGGCGGCCGTCGGTCTCGCCTTGGCCGTCGTCGCCTACCTGTTTCGGGTGCTCGAACTGTTCGGCCCCTTCGCCGGCACCCGCGAGTACCCGATACTCGGGCCCGAGGGCTGGTTTCTGCTCCTCGCGTTCGTGCTGGCGTCCGCGACGGCGCTCCTCGTCGCGACGGTGCTGACGCTCGTTTCGGCGTATCGGCTGAGTAAGACGCTCTGAGTCGGCAGTTTCGGCAGTTCGGTTTCGGGATGGGTCAGGTCGGGGTCGGCCTACTCGTCGAACTCGCGCTCGTCGCCGACGAGTTCGCCCAGTCGCTCCGCGCCGGCTCTGGTCCCCTTCGCGATGATGAGGTCGCCGCCGTGGAGCCGCGTTTCCGACCCCGGCGAGACGACCCACTCGCGGCCGCCGGCCCGGCGAACCGCGATGACGCGCATCCCCGTCTCGGACTTGACGCGCCGGTCTCCGAGGGTCGCCTCCGCGAGGTCGCTTGTGGGGGCGACCCGCAGGCGGATGATGACCTCGTCGGACTCCTTGACCGCGGCGGCGACGACCGGGTGGGCGTCGATGCCGCGGAGGACGCCCTCCGCGATTTCGAGCGCGGCGTCGGAAATCATCTCCGTCGCGCCCGCGAGTTGGACGAGTCCGCGGAGCGACACGGGGTCTTCGACGCGACTCGCCGCGCGGAGCGTCCACGCCTCGAACCGGGACTTGAGCGCGTCCACCTCGGCTTCGAGTTCCTCGACCTCCTCGGCGACGCCCTCGCTGTCGAACAGCACCGCGCCGTAGGCGAGGTCGACGGCGAGTTCGCTCATGTCCTTCATCAGGACGATGGAGTCGACGGCGCGTTCGAGGTCCTCGATGGTCGGCTCGGGCACGTCCGGCGGGTCGTACCGGAGGCCGGTGGCGGCCTCGTGGACGGTGTGGAGGCCGTCGTCGCGGCCGCGGAGGAGGAGCACGTCGCCGGCGCGGAGCGTCGTCTCGTGGTCGGGGTTTGTCACCCACTCGCCGGCGCGGTGGATGGCGACGACGCGGACGCCCGTCTCGGTCTCCATGTTGATGTCACCGAGGTCCCGGCCCGCGTACGGCGACTCGTCGGTGAGCTCGCACCGAATCGTCGTCTCGACGGCCTCGGGGAGCGCCGCGCGGATGGCGTCCGGGAGGCCGATGTCCTCGATGACGACCTTGGCGATGTCGCCCGCGGCGTCCGAAATCTTCTCGGCCGCGCCGACGACCCCGAGGACGGGCGCGAGTTCCTCCGCGTCCTCGGGGCTGCGGGCGGCCATCATCAGGCTCATGCGCGCCTGCAGTTGGAGGATGTCCATCCGCTCTTCGAGGTCGAGGACCTCGGCCGCGAGGTCGTCGTTGGCGTGGAGGACGGCGGAGTACGAGAGGTCGATGAGTAACTCCGCGGTGTCTTTCATCTCGGCGAGGACGGCCTTGACGCTGACAGGCTCGTACTCGATGTCCTCCGGATTCATGCGCCCGCCTTCACGACGGGACGGCAAAAGGCTTGCCAGGAGTAATGGTGCCACCGTGGTTCGAGAGAACTACGCCGTCGGGGGATATGAGTTTGCAGGTCGTCCGAGCGGCGCGCGCGGCCCGCTCGGGAACTCCGTATAAGTGCCCCGAAAATAACGACAATTGTCGAACACTATTTTAGACACCGACTATCCGCGAAACCGACAGACGGGGCTGCCACTGTATGTGTATGGCGGTCGGTAACAGATGAGTGAAAACGATAACGCTTTTTTGATATGGTAGGCAACGTTCTGGGTATGTCAGGCGAACTGAAGCGGGGGCTGGAAGGTGTGCTGGTCGCCGAATCGAAACTCAGTTTCATCGACGGCGACGCGGGACAACTCGTTTACTGCGGGTACGATATCGAAGACCTCGCACGGGACGCAAGCTACGAGGAAGTGCTCTATCTCCTGTGGCACGGGGAGCTTCCGACGAGCGAGGAACTCGACGCGTTCAGCGACGAACTCGCGGCTCACCGCGGGCTCGACGACGGCGTGCTCGACGTGACACGCGAACTCGCTGAACAGGACGAGGCGCCGATGGCGGCGCTCCGAACGCTCGTCTCGTCGATGTCGGCGTACGACGAAAGCGCCGACTTCGAGGACGTGACCGACCGCGAGGTCAATCTCGAAAAGGCAAAGCGCATCACGGCGAAGATGCCGTCGGTGCTCGCGGCCTACGCTCGTTTCCGCCGCGGCGACGACTACGTCGAACCCGACGAGAGCCTGAATCACGCGGCGAACTTCCTCTACATGCTCAACGGCGAGGAGCCGAACGAGGTGCTCGCCGAGACGTTCGACATGGCGCTCGTGCTCCACGCCGACCACGGCCTGAACGCCTCGACGTTCTCCGCGATGGTCACCTCGTCGACGCTCTCGGACCTGTACAGTGCGGTCACGTCGGCCATCGGGACGCTCTCGGGGTCGCTCCACGGCGGCGCGAACGCGAACGTCATGCGGATGCTGAAGGACGTCGACGACAGCGACATGGACCCGACCGAGTGGGTCAAAGACGCCCTCGACCGCGGCGAGCGCGTCGCCGGATTCGGCCACCGCGTCTACAACGTCAAGGACCCCCGCGCGAAGATTCTCGGCGCGAAGTCCGAGGCGCTCGGCGAGGCCGCCGGCGACATGAAGTGGTACGAGATGTCGGTCGCCATCGAGGAGTACATCGGCGAGGAGAAGGGCCTCGCGCCGAACGTGGACTTCTACTCCGCGTCGACGTACTACCAGATGGGCATCCCCATCGACCTCTACCCCCCCATCTTCGCCGTCTCGCGCGTCGGCGGCTGGATTGCGCACGTCCTCGAACAGTACGAGGACAACCGCCTCATCCGCCCCCGCGCCCGCTACACCGGCGAGAAAGACCTCGACTTCACGCCGGTCGACGAGCGATAGGCGACGAACCGCACGCGACTTTTTCCCGACTCGACGCCCCGGAGCGACGCGTCGTCGCCTTCACTCTCTGCCTCCCGGTCCCGCGTTCGCCTTCCGCCGCACGCGCCGCCCTCAGTCGTCTTCGCCCGCGTCGTCAACGCCGACGCTCCCGCGTTCGACCATGAGCGAGTCGGCGTGGCTCGCCCAGTCGGCGTGGTAGAACGCCACGAGCGCGAACAGTCCCATCCACGTAAAGGACAGGACGATGCCGATTCGCGCGCCGAGCGGGCCGTATCCGAACCCCTCGACGAGCAGGTACGACAGGCCGACGAAGAAGCCGAACACCCCGGTCAGCCGGGCGACGAAGGGAATCCGCGTCGCGCCCGCACCCTGCAACGACCCGGAGAGGCCGACGAACAGCGCCAGCCCCGGCGCGGCGAGACCGTAGGCGACGGCGAACTTCGCGGCCCAGTCGAGGTCCGCGCCGCCGCCGGAGCCGACGAGGCCGACGATGGGTTCGGTGAACGCCGCGAGCAGGAGCCCGATGCCGCCGACCGTGACGACCGAAAGCAGCGCCACCGCGCCGCCCTGATACCGCGCGGTCTCGCTGTCGCCCGCGCCGAGCGCCTGCCCGACGAGGACGCTGGCGGCGACGTTGTAGCCGCGCGCCAGCGGGCTTGCGACCTGCTGGTACACCCGGCGGCCGATTTGGAAGCCGGCGTTGACGGCGTCACCGAAGCCGAGGAGCAGGGCGTTGAACGGGAACTCCGCGAGTTCGGCGGCGATGCCCTCACCGACCCGCGGGGTGGCGATACGGACGAGTTGGCCGGCGACCGTTCGGTCGCGGGGGCGGACCAGCGAGGTCGGTGACGCGGGGCGGGCGAGCGCGACCAGAAGCAGTCCCGCCGAGAGGACGTTTGCGGTGGAGGTCGCGAGTCCGACACCCAGCACGCCGAGCGCCGGCAGGCCGACGAGGCCGAAGCCGAGACCGACCGACAGCCCGATGTTGACGACGTTGGCGAAGACGTTGACCAGCATCGGCGTCCGGGTGTCGCCGACGCCTTGCAGCGACCGCGAGCCGACGAGCGAGACCAACCGCGCGGGCGAGGTGGCGAAGATGACCGCGAGATACGTCGTGCCCAAGGCGACGGCCCGGTCGCTCGCGGGGAACGCGGCGATGGCGACCTCGCCGAGCGTGAAGCCAAAAATTAGGAACGGGATTCCCGCGAGGAACGCGAGGAGGAGCGCCGTCGAGATAGCCTCACTGCGGTTGGCGTCCGCGCCGCTTCCCGTGTCCTGACTGGAGAGCGCGATTGCGCCGCCGCCGAGGCCGAGGCCGATGCGAAGCGGGAACCGGGCGTAGAGGTCGGCGAGGCCGATAGCGACGACCGCGGCAGGAGAGAGCGCAGCGGTGACGGCCACGTCGACGGTCCGCATCGCCGTCTGGGCGGTCTGCTCGGCCATCACCGGCCACGCGAGCGAGAAGATGCGCTTCCAGACCCGGCGGAGGCGACCGAGGTTCATGCCGAGGCCACGGACCTCGCGCAGTTGACGGTATCGGAAGCGGCGGTCCCGTCGGGCACGCTCGATGCGACGCGCGAATGACGAGTGTCATACGCGAGCGAGGGGTCGCCGCTGTCGTGCGTTTTCACTTTCACTCCGGGTGGGGGACGTTTATATGCACGGGGACCAGAAAGACAGTTGCACGTCACACGCGTGCATTCCCCCTTTCCCCTTTCACCGACCGGCGAGCGACGGCGACGGCACGCGTTGCCCGGACCGAGGCCGGGTTCTCAACCGACGACCGTGAGGGTTGACATCACGCCCCTGATTCCGATACATCCCGAACGATTAAACACAGACACGGGTGATTTCCGACCATGCTCACGCTTGATGACGTACGCGCCGCCCGCGAGCGCGTCGAAGCGGTCGCCCGATGGACACCGCTGGAGTACTCTCACACCTTCTCGGAGATGACGGGTGCCGAGGTGTACCTGAAACTCGAAAACTCCCAGCGCACGGGGTCGTTCAAGATTCGCGGCGCGACGAACCGGATCACGACGCTCTCCGACGAGGAGAAAGCCGCCGGCGTCGTGACCGCGAGCGCCGGCAACCACGCGCAGGGCGTCGCGCTCGCGGCGTCGCGAGCGGGCGTGAACTCGAAAATCGTCATGCCGGAGTACGCGCCGATTTCCAAGGTGAAAGCGACCGAGCGCTACGGCGGCGACGTGGTGCTCTACGGCAACGACTACGACGAGGCGCAGACCAAGGCCCACGAAATCGAGGCGGAGGAGGGCCGGACCTACGTCCACGCCTTCGACGACGAGTACGTCATGGCCGGACAGGGGACCATCGGCCTCGAAATCGCGGAGGACTGCCCCGACCTCGACACCGTGGTCGTCCCCATCGGCGGCGGCGGCCTCATCTCCGGCATCTCGACGGCCATCAAAGCACAGTTCCCCGACGCCCGGGTCATCGGCGTGCAGGCGGAACAGGCCTCCAGCGCCGCGGACTCGCTGAACAAGGGGTCGATTCAGACCATCGACGAGGTGGACACCATCGCCGACGGCATCGCCGTCCGCAGAATCGGTGACAAGCCCTTCGAGGTCATCCGCGAGCGCGTGGACGAGGTCGTCACCGTCTCCGACGAGGAAATCGCCGTGGCGCTGACCTACCTGCTCGAGCGTTCGAAGACGCTGGTCGAGGGCGCGGGGGCCGTCGCGCTCGCGGCGCTCGTCTTCCAGAAGTTCGACTACGAGGAGGGCGAGGTCGTCGTCCCCGCGCTGTGCGGCGGCAACATCGACATGAACACGCTGACGACAGTGGTGATGCGCGGCCTCGTCGAGACGGGTCGATACCTCAAGATTCGGACCGAACTGAAGGACCGCCCCGGCTCGCTCGAACAGCTCATCGAAATCATCGCCGCGGAGAAGGCGAACATCTACGCCGTCAGGCACGACCGCACCTCCCGGAAAATCGCGCTGAACGCGACGGAAGTCGAAATCGACCTCGAAATGCGCGGGCCCGACCACGTCGAGTCGCTCCTCGGGGAGCTCCGCGACGCGGGCTACGACGTGGCAGTCCTCGACTGACCGCGTCGCCGGCAGCGGCCGGGGCCCGGTTCGAAACCGGCGCTCAGACGAGGCCAGTAGCCCCGATGAACACGAGGAGCGCGCCGATGCCCCGGTAGAGCCAGACGGGCGCGGCGGACTCCCCGGACTCCTCCGAGGGCGAGCGGCGGAGGAACTCGAACCCGAACGCGTGGACTCGCGCGGGGAACGCGAGGTACGCGACGCCGAGAACCGCGGTTCCGACGTGGACAGCCTGCCACAGGAGGGTCATGCGCTACATCCGAACGGTTCCGGCGTATGCTTGTCGGTCGAGGCGGGCGGGGCGGTTGAGGCGGCGCGTCGGCGCGTTGGCGGCCGGAATCCGCCCGAGACGGGCGCGTTGCGAGCGTGTGGGCGCGTTTCTGGCCCGCCGGGCTCCGGCGAGCGTCCGACTTTTAACCCGGACGATTATGTCGAATTCGGGCGGGAGACACCGTCTACGATGATTTTCACTTCGTGGGAAGCATGCAGGGATTGACCCTCCCCCAATACGAAGGCGTTTAAGAGGGAAGCCCCGTCCCCCGCTCCCCGGTTCGCCCCGTCGTCAGCGACCCCGCACCCCAACCATGCTCGACCCAGTCATCGCCAGTCGGCTGCAGTTCGCGCTCACGACCATCGTCCACATCATCTTCCCCGTGATGAGCATGGGCCTCGCGCCCTTCCTCATCTACTTCACGTGGAAGGACATCCGCACCGACGACCCGGTGTACGAGCAGCTCAGGCGGTTCTGGACGAAGATTTTCGCCGTCTCGTTCGTCGTCGGCACCGTGACGGGCATCGTCCTCGAATTCGAGTTCGGGACGAACTTCGCGGCGTTCTCGACGGCGGCCGGCGAACTGTTCGGCGGCCCGCTGGCCACCGAGGGGATGATGGCGTTCATGCTCGAAGCGACGTTCCTCGGGGTGTTCGTCTTCGGCCGCGAGAAGGTCTCCGACGCGCTCTACATGGTGTCGGCCGTCGCCGTCGGCCTCGGGACGTGGCTCTCGGCGGTGTGGATTCTCGTCGCCAACTCGTGGATGCAGACGCCGCGGGGGTACGAACTCGCGCGCGAGAGCGGCCAGCTCGTCGTCTCGCTCGTCGACCCAATCGCGGCGTACGCCAACCCGCGGTTCCCGTGGATGTTCGTCCACATGCAGAACGCCGCGGTGCTGTCGGTCGCGCTGTTCATGGCCGGCGTCGCGGCGTACCACGTCTGGCAGCGCGGCATCACCGCCGACGACGACCGCGAGGGCGCGCGCTTCTGGCGGAAGACGCTCAAAATCGCGCTCGTCGTTCTGCTCGTGACCGCGCCGTTTCAGGCGATTCACGGCGACGCCTACGGTCGGCACGTCTACGAGACGCAGCCGCAGAAGTTCGCCGCCATGGAGGCCGTCTGGGAGACCGACAGCTACGTCCCCGAGTACATCTTCGCCATCCCGACGAGCCTCGACGGCATCACCGACCCGCGGGCGAAAGAACTGTTCGGCATCGGCATCCCCGGCGGGGCCTCGTGGCTGGCCAGCGGCGGCGACCCGCAGGCCGAAATCACCGGCCTGAACGAGTTCGACACGGAGGCCCCGCCGGTCGCAATCGTCTTCTGGTCGTTCCGACTCATGGTCGCCGCGGGGTTCTGGTTCATCCTCTTGGCGTTCTGGGCGGGCTACCGCTGGTGGGCCGACGAGTTGTACGAGGACGACCTGTTGCACAAGGCGTTCGTCGGGTCGTCGCTGCTGGGCATCTTCGCCGTCGAGGTCGGCTGGATAGTCACCGAGGTGGGCCGACAGCCGTGGGTCATCCAAGGCGTCCTCCGGACGAGCGAGGGCGTCTCGCCGGGGCTCACGAGCTTCGAGGCGACGCTCACGCTCGTCGGCTTCGCCGTCGTGTACACCGGCCTGCTCGCGCTCTACACCTACGTGATTCGCCGCATCATCCGCGAGGGACCGCCGAGCGTCGACGAGACTGAGGCGGGTTCGGAGGCCGCCTCGCCCGCGGGGGTGACCGGCGATGACTGACTACGGCGCGTTCGCCACCGACCCGCTTTTCGGCCTGCCGCTACAGGAGCTGTGGTTCGGACTCGTGTTTTTCATCCTCGGGATGTTCCTGTTCCTCGACGGCTTCGACTTCGGCGTCGGGGCGCTGTTTGCGACCCGCGACGACGACGAGGAACGCGAGACGCTACTGGCCGCCATCGGTCCCTTCTGGGACGGCAACGAGGTGTGGCTCGTCGTCTTCGGCGGCGCGCTGTTCGCCGCGTTCCCGGCGGTGTACGCGAATCTCTTTAGCCGCCACTACCTGCTCATGTTCGCCATCCTCGGGGCGCTCATCCTCCGCGGACTCGCCCCCGAGATGTACGAACAGCGCCACGACGAGGCGTGGCAGACGTGGTGGGGGCGGGCGTTCGTCGTCGGCAGCGTGAGCGCGCCCTTCTTCCTCGGCGTGTTCGCCGCCCACTGGCTCCTCGGCGTCGAGTCGCTCCTGTCGCTGCCCGGCGTCGTCGTCGGCCTCGCGGTCGTCGCGCTCACCGTCGTCGCCGGCGTCGGCTTCCTCGCCATGAAGACCCGCGGGAGCCTCCAGCGCGACGTGGCCGACTACGGTCCGCGGGCGATGGCCGCCTACCTCGCGCTCGTCGTCGTCACGCTCGGCTACCTCGTCGCCGTCCGCCCCGACCTCGGCGTTCTCGCGCCGATTCCGCTGGCGCTCGTCGTCGCCAGCCTCGCCGCCGCCGCGGGCTACCTGCTCGCGCTCCGCGAGGGGCGCTACACGCTCGCGTTCGGGGCCGTGCCGGTGCTCGTGTTCGCGTTCGTCGCGCTCGTGGCGACGCTCATGTTCCCGCTTGCCGACCCCGCGACCGGGCTGACCGTCGCGGACGCCATCATCTCCGTGCTCCCGCTGAACATCATGAGCGTCGCGTCGGCGCTGCTCCTGCCGCTCGTGTTCACCTACTTCGGCATCCTCTACTCGACGTTCAGCGGGCCCATCGAGACCGGTGAATCGTACTCCTGACCGACCGCAATCGACCTTTCCCCCACAACCAATCCAACCATGGCTACGCTCCCCAACACCGAACCCACCGCCGAATCGCTCACCAAACCGCTGACCCTCCTCGGCCTCGGACTGGTCGTCGTCAGCGTCGCCGTCGCGGGGTTCGCGCTCCGAGACGGCGATGTCGTGACCGCCCTCGGGATGGGGCTGTTGTTCGCCTCGGGCGTGCTCACGACCGGCATCAGCCTCTCCGGCAAGTCGGTGTAACCCGACGGACCGCGGCGGGGAGGTCCCGCCGCGGACCCGGCCGTTCCACCCTAATTTATCACGTCGTGGCGAAATCCACCGCGTATGAAGCGCGTCATCGAAACCGACGAAGCGCCGGCCGCGGTCGGTGCGTACAGTCAGGCGACGACCAACGGCTCGCTGCTCTACACGGCGGGACAGATTCCGCTGACGCCGGACGGCGACCTCCTCGACGACGAGGACATCGCGACGCAGACGACGCAGTCGCTCGACAACGTGATGGCCATCCTCGCGGAGGCCGGCGCGGACGCGACCGACGTGCTGAAGACGACGGTGTTCCTCGCCGATATCGACGACTTCGACGAGATGAACGAGACGTACGCGACCTACTTCGACGAGGAGCCGCCGGCCCGCTCGGCGGTCGAGGTCGGCAACCTGCCGAAGGGCGTCGGCGTCGAAATCGAGGCCGTCGCCGTCGTCGACGAGGAGTAACGTGGCCCGCCGCGTCCGGTCCGCGCTCGCGTGGGGCGCAGCGAGCCTCCTCCTCGTGGGCGTCCTCGCGCAGGGCGCGGTCCTCCTCGGACTCGGTATCGACGCGTCGTTCGGGGCGGTCGCCGCGGTGGCGGTCGCCTCCGGCGTCGCGGTCGCGTCCGTGACATACGTCATCGAACCCCGACTCGAACGGAAAGGAAGGGCTTAAATTATCCAGGCGGGAACGTTGCGTTGTAAGCCAGGATGGCCGAGCGGTAAGGCGCACGCCTGGAAAGCGTGTTCCCTCTGGGATCGGGGGTTCAAATCCCTCTCCTGGCGCTTCTTCCGAACGCAATCCTCGTAGCAGCGCGTCTCGTCGCGCTGCGAGCGGCGAGTTCGGGAGAACGCCGCCGGAGGATTTGAACCAAGGAGCGAAGCGAACAGAGTGGGCAATGTGCGACACGAAGTGTCGCAGTGAGACGAACGGCGGAGCCGTGAGTCGTGAGCGACCGAGGTTCAAATCCCGCTTCTGACGGTCTCTGAAAATCCACACCTTCAACCCTGACCCCCCCGCTGAAAACACCAACTCGAACTCCCGCCCTTCGCGCCCGAAGCACATAGTCTCTTTCTCAATCACCGGACGGCGGGAACCGCCGGCGGAGTCTATCGACTCGCCCGCCAAGGACAATGTACGTCGAAACTGGCAGGGCACCCCCAGTTCGACGCGACCCAAGGCACCACACCCACTCGACGCCGCCACCACAGACCCGACCGTATCAACTGTTCGGACAAAACATTCATCTCCATGGGATACGATACCACGATTGACAATGCCTGACACCAAGACCGGCCGCGAGAAGAAGGGCCTCAACAAGCGGACCCAACTCACCGAGCGGCTGTACGAACGCGAGTTATCGGTGTTAGACGGAGACGACGACGAGCCCCCGCTCGACGCCGCGAGCGACGACGCCGACGGCGAGTTCCTCGCTGACGAACTCCCCGAAGACGACTGACGGCGCGGCCGACACGACCTCCGACCACGCGAATTTTTATCGGGCGCAGCAGAACGTGTGAGCGTGCACCACCGCGCGAACTACGCGACCGTGTTCATCGGCTCGCACCTCCACCCCGAAGGCGAGACGCTGGACCTCGACTGGGCGGACGACGCCGGAGACGAGACGGAGACGTTCGAATTCGACGTGCCGACCGACGACCCCAGAGAGCCGTATCTCGGCATCCAGGCGTTCGACGTGGGCGAGTACGGCCACGAGATTCGAATCAACGGCGACCCGCTTTCGGGGTTCGATATCCCGCCGGACGACGGCTGGCAGTACTGGGTCGACACCGTCACGGGCGCGAGCCTCGTCGAAGGGACGAACACCATCCGGGTCGTCCGCGACGACGAGGGGAACGACGCGTTCGCCGTCGGGACGGTGACGGTCCACTGGAAAGAACCGGTCGAAGAGTAGCGTATAAAGCGGTTCGACCGGGGACAAATTGTGGTGTGAAATAGCGTACCATACTTTGCCCTCGAGCACATCGAAGACGGGCTCAGTCGCGCGATTATCGGGAGTACACGGCGAGCGCTCGGATTCCGTCCTTCGATTCGGCGGCGAAGCTTTTTTATAGAATCACAAACAATCAAGGCCTGTCTATGAGCCAGCGAATGCAGCAGGGTCAGCCGATGATCATCATGGGCGAGGATGCACAGCGCGTCAAGGACCGCGACGCGCAGGAGTACAACATCCGCGCCGCACGAGCAGTCGCCGAGGCGGTACGTTCCACACTCGGCCCGAAAGGGATGGACAAGATGCTCGTCGACTCGATGGGCGACGTCACCATCACGAACGACGGCGTCACCATCCTCAAGGAGATGGACATCGACAACCCGACGGCTGAGATGATCGTCGAAGTCGCCGAGACGCAGGAGGACGAAGCCGGCGACGGAACGACGACGGCGGTCGCCATCGCGGGTGAACTCCTGAAGAACGCCGAGGACCTCCTCGAACAGGACATCCACCCGACGGCCATCATCCGCGGCTTCAACCTCGCCTCCGAGAAGGCGCGCGAGGAAATCGACGACATCGCGGAGCGCGTCGACCCCGACGACGAGGAACTCCTGAAGAAGGTCGCCGAGACCTCCATGACGGGCAAGAGCTCCGAACTCAACAAGGAGCTTCTCGCGGACCTCATCGTCCGCGCCGTCCGGCAGGTCACCGTGGAAGCCAACGACGGCTCCCACGTCGTCGACCTCGAAAACGTCTCCATCGAGACGCAGACCGGCCGCTCGGCGTCCGAGTCCGAGCTCCTCACCGGCGCCGTCATCGACAAGGACCCCGTCCACGACGACATGCCGGTCCAGTTCGACGAGGCCGACGTGCTGCTGCTCAACGAGCCCGTCGAGGTCGAAGAAACCGACATCGACACGAACGTCTCCATCGAGAGCCCCGACCAGCTCCAGAAGTTCCTCGACCAGGAGGAGGCCCAGCTGAAGCAGAAGGTCGACCAGATCGTCGACTCCGGCGCTGACGTGGTCTTCTGCCAGAAGGGCATCGACGACCTCGCCCAGCACTACCTCGCGAAGCAGGGCATCCTCGCGGTCCGCCGGACGAAGAAGTCCGACATCCGCTTCCTCAAGAACATCACCGGTGCGGCGGTCGTCTCCGACCTCGACTCCATCGAGGCCGCCGACCTCGGTCGCGCCTCCGTCCGCCGCGACGAGGCCGACGAGCTGTTCTACGTCGAGGGCATCGGCGACGACGTCCACGGCGTCACGCTCCTGCTCCGCGGCTCCACCGACCACGTCGTCGACGAGCTCGAACGCGGCGTTCAGGACGCCCTCGACGTCGTCGCCTCGACGGTCGCTGACGGCCGCGTGCTCGCCGGCGGCGGCGCTATCGAGGTCGAACTCGCCTCGCGCCTCCGCAACTACGCCGACTCCGTCTCCGGGCGCGAGCAGCTCGCCGTCGAGGCGTTCGCTGATGCGCTCGAACTCGTCCCGCGCGTGCTCGCCGAGAACGCCGGCCTCGACTCCATCGACACGCTCGTCGACCTCCGCGCGGCCCACGAAGAGGGTCAGGTCCGCGCCGGGCTGAACGTCTTCACCGGCGAGGTCGAAGACGCCTTCGACGCCGGCGTCGTCGAGACGGCCCACGCCAAAGAGCAGGCCGTCGCCTCCGCCTCCGAAGCCGCCAACCTCGTCCTCAAGATAGACGACATCATCGCGGCCGGTGACCTCTCCACCGGCGGCGACGACGACGAAGAGGGCGGCGCACCCGGCGGCATGGGTGGCATGGGCGGCATGGGCGGTATGGGCGGCGCGATGTGAAAATCGGCTAACGCCTTCACACCCATCCCCCCGACGCCTGCACCGCGCGACAGACCACGTTATTTTGGCGAGCGTCCCAGACGGCCGGAGAGCCGCGGCTACGGCGTCTGAACGGCGGCGCGCGACGGAGTGGCAGCCGACTCGCGCCGACTACGACTTCCCGACAGTCCGGGGGGAGCCGGCCGTTCCGACTCACCTGCCGCTCAGAAGTTGGATAATTCTCTCACTTTCTCAGACACACTTGCAGTTGTGTTCAGAAATGGAACGAACTAAGTAGCAGGTACGGCAACGTGTCTCCATGCGCAAGACGCTGCTGTTGAACAAGGACGACGTTCACGAGAACGTCCAGATGCCGGAGCTCATCTCGGCCATCGAGGACGCCTTCGCCGCCTACGAGTCCGGCGACGCCCAGATGCCGCCGAAGTCCTACATCGACCTGCCGCAGTACAACGGCGACTTCCGGTCGATGCCCGCCTATCTGGACGCGGGCGACTGGGACGCCGCGGGCATCAAGTGGGTCAACGTCCACCCCGACAACGGCGACAAGTACGACCTGCCCACCGTCATGGGCACGATGATTTACTCCGACCCCGAGAACGCCTTCCCGCTGGCGCTGCTCGACGGGACGGAGCTCACGATGCTCCGCACCGGCGCGGCCGCGGCCGTCGCCACCGACCACCTCGCCGTCGAAGACGCCACCTCGATGGGCATCGTCGGCGCGGGCGTCCAGTCGTACACGCAACTTCGCGCCATCAGCGAGGTCCGCGACATCGAGGAAGTCGTCGTCTCCGACCTCGACGAGGAGCGCGTCGCCGACTTCATCGACGCCTTCGAAGACGAGTTCGACATCCGCGCCGGCTCCATCGAGGAGGCCGCGAGCTGTGACGTGCTGTCGACCGTGACCCCCGTCGAGTCGCCCATCGTCCCGCGCGAGGCGGTCGGTGACCACACCCACATCAACGCGATGGGTGCCGACGCCGAGGGCAAACACGAACTCGCCGACGAGGTGCTGTTGGACGCCAAGCTCGTCATCGACGACCACGCCCAGACCACCCACTCCGGCGAAATCAACGTCCCGTACCACGAGGGCGTCCTCACCGACGACGACATCTACGGCGCAATCGGTGACATCGTCCTCGGCAACCTCGACGGCCGCACCGACGCCGACGGCATCAGCGTCTTCGACTCGACGGGACTCGCGATTCAGGACGTGGCGGCGGCGCACGTCGCCTACGAGCACGCCTTCGAAAACGACAACGGCTACGCGTTCGACCTCCTCGGTCTCGCCGAGTGAGGCCGCCCGACGCGACGTGGCTGGCATTCATCTTTCTTTTCGGCCCGAGTTCCCGGGCTACGGGCTCGGCCCGCGCTGCGCGTTGAGGTAGCCGAACACCTTCGAGAGGACGTAGACGATGGCGATGAAGGGCAGAAACGGGACTAACAGGACGACGAGGATGAGAAACATCGTCCACCCGATGGAGTCCATCTCGCTGTCGGGTCGCATGTGCGACCCTGGCGTGACGGTGTGGTAGGCCTTCCGTGCGAGGCTCGACGAGTCGTCTTCGCTCATACGATTACTGTTCGTTCGGCTAGAGGATAAATCGAGCGACGGAGAGGAGCGGTCGCCCCGAGAGCCGCGTCGCGGGGCGGACGAATCGCGGCGTTTCGGTCGTAGCGTTTCGGTCGCAGCGCGCCGAGACGCGCCGGACTATTCGAGGTGGACCGCGGGGCGGAACGGAATCGCCTTCGAGGCGCGGTCGCCCGGGTCGACGATGTCGTCGTCGTCTTCCGCGAACACCTCGACCGCGGCGTCGAACTCGCGGGCGAGGAAGTCGGCGGCGCGCTCGTAGGTATCGGCCTCGTCCAGTTCGAGCTGGGCGCGGAGCGTCGATTCGTCGCGGCCGCGGGTCTGGTCGACGAGGTCCTGCACGAGGTCGTTCACGTCGTTACCCCGCTCGCGCAGGTCGGGGTCCTGCATGACCTGTCCCATGATTGCGCCGACGTTGTCGCCGTTGTCGACGACCGTCTCGAACACGTCGCGCTTCCAGTCGGCGGCGACGTACACACGGATGGTGTCGGGGTCGGAATCGGTCACGTCGATGATGTCGCGGACGTCCTCGGTCAGGCGCTCGACCTGTCGCTCTTCGAGTTCGACCGACTCGTCCTCGAAGCTCTCGTCCGGCTCGGGCCACGGCGCGTCCTCGGCGGGCGTGCCGGTCAACTGCTCGTGCAGCTCGTTCGTCATGAACGGGATAAAGGGCGCGAGCAGGCGCAGTCGGGTTTCGAGGACCGTCCGGAGCGTCCACTTGGCGGCCGGGCGGTCGAGGTCGGTCCGGCGGCGGTACCACCGCAGCGACTCCTCGAAGTTGTAGAACGCCGCCTGACTGGCCGAGCGCGTCTCGGCTTCGTCCATCGCGGTCGTCACGTCGCGGACGGTGTCTTGCAGCTTCGACAGGAGCCAGCGGTCGACCGTCTCCAGGTCGGGCTGGTCGTCCGGGCCGGGGTCGGTGATAATCTCCTGCGCGCGGTTCCAGAAGCGTTCCAGTTGGTCGTGGACCGAGCCGACGAGGTCGTCGCGCCAGTCGTAGTCCTGCCACGGTTCGGCGGAGTTGAGCAGGAAGAAACGGACGGTGTCCGCGCCGTACTCGCCGATGGCCTCGCCGGGGAGGACGACGTGGCCCTTCGACGACGACATCTTCTCGCCTTCGAGCAGGCCCATGCCCATGATGACGATACCCTGCGGCCACTGCGGCTCGTCGAACAGTTCGCCGTGGTGGAACTGGTAGAACGTCAGGTGGTTCGTGATGAGGTCGTTAGCGGAGAACCGATAGTCGACGGGGTACCAGTAGTCCCACTCCTCGCGCAGGTCGAGCGCCTTCTCGGGGGCGTCGTCGACCGCGTCGGGGCCGTAGAACAGCGCGTCGAAGAACTCCTGGGTGAGCTCCTCGGTCGGAATCTCTTGCAGCCGGTGGGCGATGGTGTAGTACGCCATGTAGATAGTCGAGTCCGAGAGGGGCTCGATGACGAACTGGTCGTCCCACGGCAGGCGGGTGCCGAGGCCGTAGTTGCGGATACACGGCCACCCGTTGAGCCAGTCGATGGTGTGGTGGTACTCGTCGCGAGTGTTCTCGGGGATGGCGTCCAGCCCGTCGGCCACGTCGTGGGCGAGTTCCTTCCAGTCCTCGTCGTCGTACGAGAGGAACCAGGTGTCCTGTTCCGCGACGACGACGTCGCCGCCGCAGCGACAGACGACCTCCTCGGAGAACTCCTGCATCACGTCGAACTGGCCGGCCTCGACGCCGTCGGCCTTGAAGTCGTCGCGGACCTCCTCGACGAGGCCGCCGGCGTAGTCGCCGTAGAACTCCTTGAGCCGACCCGCGTGGAACTCCTTGTTGTAGAGGTCCTTCGTCGCCTTTTCGAGCGCGGGGTCGTCGGAGGACTCGATGCCGCGGTTCTCGACGGCCGACTTCGCGGGAATCTCGCCGTACGCGTCGTCCTCGGAGTCGATGTCGAGAATCGGAATCGGCTCGATGGCGGCCACGTCCGCGGGGTCGATACCGAACGATTCGAGGTAGTCGGCGTCGGCTTTCGCCTCCTGCAGCGCCACGTAGTCGTCGGGGCTGTGGGCCGGGACGGACATGACGACGCCCGTCGCGTTGTCGGCGTCGACGAAGTCGGCGGGCAGGACGAGCACGTCGTCGCCGGTGACGGGGTTTTCGACCGTCTGACCGACGAGTTCTGCACCCTCGACGGTTTCGAGAATCTCCACGTCGCGGGCCTGATATTCGAGTTTGTCGGCCGCGTAGTCGGAGACGAACCACGTCTCGCCGTCGACTTCAGCGACCACGTA
Source organism: Haloferax sp. ATCC BAA-644 (assembly GCF_000336975.1). Taxonomy (NCBI): domain Archaea; kingdom Methanobacteriati; phylum Methanobacteriota; class Halobacteria; order Halobacteriales; family Haloferacaceae; genus Haloferax; species Haloferax sp. ATCC BAA-644. The sequence continues at coordinate 95,444 of NZ_AOLF01000035.1, read as the reverse complement.
AGTCGCTTCGGGGTCGATGTAGGCGTTGGTCACGCCGTGGACCGTCTCGGGGCGCAGGGTCGCCATCGGGACGACCACGTCGCCGCCGTCTCGCTCCCAGCCGAAGCGGACCAGCGTGTACTCCTGGAACTCCGCGTTCTCGCCTTCCAGCAGGTCGTGGGTCGTGACCGGCTGTTCCTCGTTCGTACAGAACTTGACGGGGTGGAGACCCTTCTCCAGTCGCCCGCGGTCGCGGAGCGTCCGGTACTGCCACTCGACGAACTTCGAGTAGCGCTCGTTGTTCGTGGTGAACTCGCGCCGCCAGTCCACCGACAGACCGAGCGACTGCATCCCCTTCTTGTAGTGCTCCTCGATGAAGTACCGCGCCCAGCCCATGGGCGATTCGAGGTCAGAAAGCGTGTCCTCGGGGACGTTGTAGGTGTCTGTCAGCACCGAGAGCTGTTTCTCCTCGCGGTTTTGCAGGCGCTCGACCGCGCCGATGATGGGCGTGCCGGTGACGTGCCACGCGATGGGAAACAGGACGTTGTCGCCCTGCTGGCGTCGGTAGCGAGCGTACACGTCGGGGACGGTGTACGTCCGGGCGTGCCCGATGTGCATCCCGCCGCTGGGGTACGGATAGGGAACCGTCACGAACGTCGCGTCGTCGGCGTCTGCGTCCGGGTCGGCCTCGTATCGGCCGGACTCGGACCAGCGCTCCCGCCAACGCGCTTCGAGTTCCTGCGGGTCGTAGTCCATATCCGTGGTAGTGGCACCCCGGCCTAAAATAACTCCTATACTCGACTTGCGCGGCTGTCTGATTGCGGTAGATATTGCCACGCATTGACACAGGGCAGCGCGGAGAATCGAGGCGCGAAACGGAGGCGGAGAAACGAAAACGGAGCATACCCAGAAAACGGAGAACACCCACCACGAGGGGACCATCGCGGGCGGCGAGTCAGAGACGTGTGCGAGCGACGACGCCTGCTCAGTCGATGTCGATGCGGCGGGAGTCGTCGGGTTCGATGTCGCGCTTGGGGAGAGAGACCGTCAGGACGCCGTTGTGATAGCTGGCGGACGCGCCGTCCTCGTCGACCGTCTCGGGGAGACGAATCGTCCGGCGGGCGGACTCGTGGCGGCGCTCGCGGCGGAGGTACTCGCCCTCGGCGCGTTCCGCGTCGAGTTCGCGCGTCGCCTCGACGGTCAGTGTGCGGTTAGCGACCGACAGGGCGATGTCCTCCTTCTCGTAGCCGGGGAGGTCGACGGTGACGACGATTTCGTTGTCGTGGTCGGTGACGTCGATAGCCATCTCGTGGCGGACCTGCGCCATCATGCCCGAACGGTCGAACTGTCGTCCCATCTCGTCGAACTGGCGGGACATTCGCTCGAACAGTTCCTCGAAGTCGTCGAAGGGGTTGGTACGTCGCATCATGTGTGTTTTCACCGAGGGTCATAGACGCCGTCTGAGGAGATAATCGTTGCCGGAACGTGGATAGCAGTTCGCACGGCTCGGGAGCCAGAGCGCCGGTATGCAAAAGATGAGCCGCGTCACTCGATGTCGATTTCGGTCGAGTCGTCGCCCGCGGGTTCGGCCTTCGGGAGCGTCACGGTCAGGACGCCGTTTTTGTACGATGCAGTCACCTCGTCGCGCACGACTTCGGCGGGGAGCGTAATCGTCCGGGAGACCGAGCGCTGACTCCGCTCGCGGCGGACGTACTGCTCGTCGTCGACCTCGCTCGACTCCTCGTGGTCGGCCGCGATGGTGAGTCGCCGCCCGCTGACGCTCACGTCGAGGTCGTCCTTCTCGAAGCCGGGGAGGTCCGCGACGACCTCGATGGCCTCGTCGTCGTCGACGACGTCGAGGGAGATGTCTTGGAATCGACCGATACCGGACTCCTCGAACGACCGGCCCATCCGGTCGAACAGGTCTTCTATCTCGTCGAACGGGTTTCGCTGCATACGCGTTCAGATACGTCGCCGACGACAAAGAAAGATGTGCTCGGATTCACACGTTGAGAGCGACCGGGCGGACGTGACGGAGCGGGACGGGGTGGACGCAGCGAGGTGCGGCGCTGGGCGAGCGTCTCGGCGTCGAAACGGCGTCAGTACAGGACGTGTCGGGTGTCGTACGACCCAAGGACGCGGACCCAGCCGTTGCTGGCGATTCCCTCCACCTCTTCGAGCGCCCCTTGCATCCGCTCCTCGTAGAGACCGGCGTCGGCGTCGATGTGGAACAGGTAGTCACCGAGGCGGTTGCCGCTCGGCCGCGACTCGATTCGCGAGAGGTTGATGTCGCGTTCGGCGAACGCTTCGAGCAGTTCCAAGAGGAGACCGGGGTAGTTCGCGTTCGGGTAGACGACGAGCGAACTCTTGCCGCCGGCGTCCGAGCGGGCGGACTCGGGGCCGATGACGAGGAACCGGGTGGCGTTCGACGACTGGTCTTGGATGTCCTCGGCGATGATTTCGAGGTCGTCACCGACGTTGTCGGGGTGGCCGATACCCGCGACCGTCGGGTCGGCGCGGGCGCGCTCGACGCCGCGGGCCGTGCTGGCGACGGCTTCGAGCGTCGCGTCGGGGTAGTTCTCTTCGAGGTACGTCCGACACTGCGCGAGCGCCTGCGAGTGGCTGGCGACGACGTCGAAGTTCGCGCTCTGGGCCAACAGCGCGTGGCGGATGGGCGTGACGATTTCCTGGACGACGCTCACGTCCGAGTTCGCCACGGCGTCGAGGCTCTCGGTGACGCTCCCTTCGATGCTGTTTTCGATGGGGACGACGCCGCGCTCGAACGACCCGTCGGCAACCGCTTGGACAATAGACGTGACCGATTCTCGGAAGGCGACGTCGTCGGCGACCGCGCGGGCGGCGCGATGGGAGTACGTGCCCGACGGACCGAGCGTGACTGCCTGCATGGGCACCCCTTCACGAAGCGGCGACAAAAGACCGTCGGGGCAGGCAGATTCGGCCTATCGCTCCGCGCAGAACTCGACGAAGTTGCGGAGGATGGTCAGCCCGGTCTCGCCGGACTTCTCGGGGTGGAACTGCGTGCCGAAGACGGTGCCCGCCTCGTTGGCGACGACCGCGGGGAACGCCACGCCGTAGTCGGTCGAGGCGACGACCGCACCCTCGTCGTCGGGGTCGGCGTAGTACGAGTGGACGAAGTAGGCGTACTCGCCGTCGACGCCCTCGACGAGCGGGTGGTCGCGCCGGACGTTGAGCTCGTTCCAGCCCATGTGCGGGACCTTCTGTCCCTCGTCGAACCGGACGTTGCGGCCGGGGATGAAGTCGAGTCCCTCGACCTCGCCCTCGCCGGCGTGGTCGGCCTCCTCGGAGGAGGTGAGCAGCATCTGCATCCCGAGACAGATGCCGAAGACGGGCGTCCCGTCGGCGGCGGCCTCGGCGAGCGGTTCGCGGAACGGTCCGGCGTTTTCCATCCCCTCGGAGAACGCGCCGACGCCGGGGAGAACGATGCCGTCGGCGTCGTCGAAGTCGGCGGGGTCGTCCGAGATGACGACGTTCGCTCCCGCGCGTTCGAGCCCGCGCATGGCGCTCCGGAGGTTTCCGAGCCCGTAGTCGACCATCACCACGTCGGCGAGCGTCTCCTCGGGCGGCTGTGTCGTGCTCATACCGAACGTCCGCAGAGGACAGCAAAGTGATTTTCCCTCGGGGTGAGTGCTCCGCGCGAGAGCCGCGGAGACCGGCCGCGCGACCCTGCCGCACGCCTCTGACCCGTCGCGTGAGGGGGTCCGAAGTCCGAACTCGAAGCCCCCCACGGGGGCTTGCAGGGGCGATAGCGCCGTCAGCCCGAGAACACCAGTTCTATTCAATACGAATATAGAGAAAAAATAGCAAATCTTAACAACAAGTGTCGGAATTACAAGACGAGTTCAATGGCGAGTAGACGAGAATTCATCAGAACGGCAGGAATCACTGGCGTCGCGGGGTTGACGGCGCTCAGTGGATGTACGGGTGGCGACGATAGCTCGGAAGCGACGACGACCACGACGGAGTCGGGAGCGTCCTCGGAGACTGAGACGACGACGTCGACGACGACCGAGTCGTCACCGGAGTCCATCATGTTCGCGCTCACGCCCGCCGAGTCGGACGTGGACGTGGAAGCGCAGTATCAGCCGCTTTTCAACTACATCGAGTCCGAGGTCGGCGTCACGGTCGAATCCACCGTGGCGGCCGACTACGCGGCGGTGTTACAGGCGCTCGACAGCGGGCAGGCCGACATCGCCGACGCCGCCCCCGCAATCGCTATTCAGGGCGGGAACGAGGGCATCACCGAGGTCATCGGCATCCGCATCGCCTACGGGGCCTCGCGATACTTCTCTCTCATCACGACGACGCCCGACAGCGACATCGAAGAGCTGACCGACCTCGAAGGCGAGACGGTCGCGTTCGCTGACCGCCTCTCGACGAGCGGGGCGCTGTTCCCGCTGTCCATGCTGAGCCGAGCCGGACTCGACACGGGCGGCGCGCCCGACGGCAACCCGGTGGACTTCGAGGCGCAGTTCTCCGACCACTCGACGGCCCGCGAGACGCTCATCAACCGCGACGACGTCGTCGCCGCCGGCACGGGCGCGTTCTCGACGGCCCCGCACGTTCCGGAAGACCAGTTCCCCGACCAGTTCCTCGATATGTCCGCCGAAAACGACGGCGACCTCGGAACGGCGTCGCCCGAACTGCAACTGCTGTCGTGTTCCGACCCCATCCCGCGTGCCCCGATTCTCGGCCGCACCGACATGGACCAGGGGCTGTACGACGACATCGAAGAGGCGCTGCTCAACGTGACCGAAGACGACCTCATCAACGAGGACCTCGAAGACGACCAACAGCTCTGGTTTACCGGGGTCGACCAGGGCTCCGTCGACGACTACGCACCCGTGCAGGAAGTCCTCGACGAACTCGGCGTCACGCTCGGTCAGTAAGCGCGACCCCCCGGTTTTGTTCCCGTGCCGTGCGGTCGATAGCCGACGAACGGCTCGACCGCACGCGAACTACGCGACGCGACAGACACGATAATGAGTACGATTGAAGTAACGAACCTCAGCAAATCCTACGGAGATGTCACGGCCCTCGACGACGTCTCGTTTACTATCCCGGACGGCGAGTTCGTCGTCGTCCTCGGGCAATCGGGGGCGGGGAAGTCGACCCTCCTCCGCTGTCTCAACGGAATCACCCGCCCGACGAGCGGGTCGATTACCATCGACGACGCGAACGTGATGGGGCCTCGAAACGACGTGGCAATGATATTTCAGCAACACTACATCCTCGGACAGATGAGCGCGTACAGCAACGCGCTCACCGGGGCGCTCGGCCGGACATCGTTCCTCGGCAGCCTGCTCGGCATGTACGACGGCGACGACAAGCAGGAGGCGCTCCGCGCGCTCGAAACCGTCGGACTGCTCGACGAGGCCAACCAGCGCGCCGGGAAGATGAGCGGCGGGCAGCAACAGCGCGTCGGCATTGCCCGCGCGCTGGTCCAGAACCCGAACCTCCTGCTCGCGGACGAACCCGTCGCGAGCCTGGACCCCGCGAGCGCGGAGACGGTGATGCGGTACATCCGCGACGCGGCCGACGAGCGCGACTTGACGACCATCGCGAGCCTCCATCAGGTCAACATCGCCCGCGAGTTCGGCGAGCGGTTCATCGGAATGAAAGACGGACAAATCGTCTTCGACGGCTACCGCGAGGACTTCAACGTCGACGTTATCGACCGCATCTACGGCGACATCGAGACGGAGGCCATCCGCGAAGAACAGGCCGACGAGCCGCCCGAAAACAACGCGGCCGCCACAAGCGGAGGCGAGGTCACATGAGTACTGATACCGACCGAATCGAGGACGCGCTGCGGAACATCCAGATTGCAAAGCGAGTCAGACTGCTGTTTTCAATCGTCGTCCTCGTCCTCTTCGCGTGGTTCTTCACGAACGCGCTGAGCGAGGTCGGCTTTTCCATCGGCGAAATCGTCGAGTACTGGCCGGAGTTCACCGACGCGCTGGGCGACTTCTTCCCGCCGGGGACGCTGTTCGGCGTCATCCCCTTCGTCGACGTCAGCCAGTACTGGGCGTTCATCCAAGAACGGAACCTCCTCCTCCAGTTCCAGGACGGCAACCCCGTCCTCGGCGCGGTGTTCGTCACGTTCGCGATGGGCTTTGCCGGGACGGTCCTCGGCATCCCCGGCGCGCTCATCCTCGGCGTCCTCGGCTCCGAGCGCGTGACGCCGTACCCGTTTAACTTCATCTTCCGCGGGACGATGAGCGTCATCCGCGCCATCCCGGCGCTGGTGTGGGCGCTCATCTACATCCCCCTCGGCGGCGTCTCGCCGTTCACGGCGACGCTCGCCATCGGGACCGACACGATGGGGAACCTCGGTCGCCTGTTCACGGACGCCCTCGAGGAAGTCGAGGACGGCCCGATAGAGGCCATCGAGTCGACCGGCGCGAACAGCCCCCAGAAGGTCGTCTTCGGGATGCTCTCGCAGGTCTTTACGCCCTTCATCGCGTGGACGATGTACATCCTCGAAATCAACGTCCGCATCGGTGTCACGATGGGACTCATCGGCGGCGGCGGCCTCGGACAGGTGCTTCAGACCCAACGCGGTCTGTTCCGGTACACGAACATGATGGCGACGATTCTCGTCATCTTCATGCTCGTCGTCTCCGTCGAGTTCGTGAGCCAGCGGGTCCGGTCGTACATCCGCGGCAACGAGGAAGGGACGAGCCTGCTCAAACTCATCGTCGAGTTCCCGCAGCGGATGGCCCGCTCCGTCTGGGAGTAGGCGTCCGCCCGCTCGGTGACGCACCCGCGGTTCGGTTTTTATCGCTTCCCCGCGTCTCACAGCGTCGCCCATGTCGTCGCCGCCGACTCACTAGGTCGCGTCTCGCCTCCTCGCCGGCCGCCCGCGCCGCGCTCAGAAGTCACCGAGACTGGCCTGTCCGTCCGCGGAGTCCGCGAGCCCCGAGAGGTCGGCGGCGCGCGCGATGGTCTCGAAGAAGCCCTCGCGTTGGCTCCGGTCGTACAGCGTCGCCGCCGGATGAACAGAGAGGAGGACGCGGTAGGAGGCGTCGCCGACGCGGGCGTCCACGACCGACCCGGACTCCTTGGTGATGGCGACGCCGCGGTCGAGCAGGTGTTGCGAGGGGACCTTTCCGAGGGTGACGATTAGCTCGGGGTCGACGAGTTCGAGTTCGCGGGCGAGGTAGCCCCGGCAGTTCGACAGTTCGTCGCTCGTCGGGTCGCGGTTGTCCGGCGGTCGGCACCGCACGCAGTTGGTGATGCGAACGTCGGCGCGGGCGAGGCCGGCCTCGCGGAGCGCGTCGTCCAACACGGAGCCGGAGCGACCCACGAACGGCTCGCCGCCCTCGTCTTCCTTCGCGCCCGGTGCTTCACCGAGGAAGAGCAGGTCGGCGTCGTCGGGGCCGACCCCGTTGACGATGCGACTCCGCGAGTCGACGAGTTCGGGGCATCGCTCACAGCCCGTCACGCAGCGGCCCTCCATGTGTTCCATACTCGGTTCGAGGGCGGGGACGGCTTAATCCCCGGCGAAGCGTCGCGCGGCGCGGGCCGCCATCCGTGCCACGCGAATCGGCTCGGGGCGGCCGCCGGTCGGGGTAAAGCCGCGGACGACTTGCGCGACCTCGTCGCCGTCGCAGCCGGCGGCCCGGACGAACACCGTCTCCCCGTTCACCTCGACGGGTCGGCGGGGCGGAGCTGCGCGGTAGGTGTCGAGTCGCCGGTCGAGCGCCGCGCCCGAGAAGTGCGCCGAGAGCGCGGGTTCGAGTCCCTCGCTCTCCTCGAAAGAGACAGAGAGCACCGGGCGGTCGAGGTCGGCGGCGAGGCGGTCGATGTCGACGAGGTTGAACCACGCGGGAGCGATGCCGGAGACGAGCAGGTAACGTACGTCCTCGCGGTCGAGCGAGGAGTACAGCGCCGCGACGGCGTCGGTCGCGTCGTCGCCGCCGACGGTGCACGTCTCGAAGGCGAGGCCGTCGACGACCCGGTCGGCGCGGACGACCGCGCCGCAGAGGACGCTCTCCGGAGACGGGTCTGTGGAAAAATGAGCGTCGTCAGCGTCGTCCGTGGGTGCGCGCGCCGCCCCGGAGTAGGATTCCGCGACCCCGAGGGCGCGGGACCCCGACTTCACTCGTCTTTAATCTCCTGGAGCCGGTCGAGGAGTTCGTCGTTGGACGCGCCGATTTCGAAATCGACCTCGCCCTCGTGTTTCTCCTCACTCGTCGTGACGCCGTCTTCCTCGTCGAAGTCGACGTTCTGGTCTCCTTGTTCGGACTCGTCGTAGCTCCCAAATCCCATACAGACGTACGTACACGACCGAGCCCCAAAAAGGATTTGTCGCGTGAGCCCGATGTCCGGGGGCGATTCACGCGGCGAGGTGACGCCTCACCCGCCCGATTTTTTCCGGTCGAGCGCGTACGCGGCGGTATGGAAGTCATCCCAGTCACCGCCGACGCCGAGACCTTCACCTGCAACGCCTACCTCGTCCTCGGCGGGCGAACCGTCCTCGTCGACGCCGGGACGATGTCGGGCGTCGAAGACGTCGTCGCAGAACACACCGACGACCTCGACGCGGTGGTCGTCACCCACCAGCACTCCGACCACGTCGGCGAACTCGGCGCGGTGGTCGAGCGGTTCGACCCCGACGTGTACGCCTACGCCGACCACCCGCTTCGGACCCACGAGCTCGGAGACGGCGACCACGTCGCGATGGGCGACGAGTCGTTCGAAGTGGTCTACACGCCGGGCCACGCCGACGACCACGTCTCGCTCGTGAGCGGGCGGTCGCTGTTTTCGGGCGACGTGTTCGTCTACAACGACGGCGCGTTCGACGACGGCAGTTTCGGCCGCACCGACATGCCGGGGCAGTCCCGCGAGCGCCTCATCAGCAGCCTGCACACGCTCCTCGACCGCCTTCCCTCGACCGTCGAGGCGCTGTACGCCGGCCACGGCGACCCCTTCGAGAACGAGGCCGGCGGCGACACCGTCCGCGACGCGCTCGAACGCGCAATCGAACGCGCGGAGCGGCGCGAGCCGAAGTACCCGGAGGCCTGAGATGGCGACCGACGCGGTCACGGAGCCGAGCGACGACCTGACGCGACTGCACTACGTCGGCGTCGCCCTCGCGGCCGTGACCGGCGCGATTCACCTCGTCCTCGGCGCGGGCGCGCTGGCCGCGAACCCCGCCGACCCGCTCGGCATCGCGTTCGTCGGGGCCGCCGCGGGGTTCGCGGCCGGTATCGTCGGCGTCCTCCGCGGCGACGAGCGCCGCCGCTCGCGGGTGGTGTTGCTCGGTATCCCCTTCACCGCCGGGCAGGTCGTCCTCTACGTCGCGCTGAACTGGCCGAATATCTTCGGCATCGGCGGCGTCGCGGACAAACTCGTCCAGCTTGCGCTGCTCGGGGTGCTGTTCGCGCTGTATCGGCGAGACGCCTGAGAGAAGCGTGCGGGCTTACGCGGCGCGGCGTTCCTTCGACTTGGGTCGAAGGTGCTTGTAGCCGCACTTGCGGCACTGCTTTGCCTTCTGGGGGTTGCGCGCGTTGCACCGCATGCAAATCTGCTTCTCGAGCGTCCGCTTCGTCGCAGCGTCACTAGCCATGCATACGAGTCCCGCCGCCGGTCGTATAACGCTTGCGAGACACACCGCCGGCGCTCGCGGCGCGCTCGGCGGTCGTCCGGATGGGTCGGAAAACGCGGCGGTCCGCGGCGCGCTTACGCGCCGGCCTGGCTCAGCGCCGATTCGATGTCGTCGCGCTGGGTGACACCGACGAAGCGGTCGACGATGCCGTCGTCGTTCTCGACGATGAGCGTCGGAAGCGAGCGAACCTGATACTGGTTGGCCACGTCCTGCTCCTCGTCGACGTCGACCTTGACGAACTCGACGGTCTCGTAGTCGCCTTCGAGCTCGTCGAGAATCGGGTCCTGCGTCTTACAAGGGCCGCACCAGTCCGCGTAGAAGTCCAAGAGTCGAACAGTCATCGTATCCCGACGCAACTTGCCCGCCCCGGCGCATAAGGATTACTCATGGACCCGCGGCTCTCCGGTTGTGCGCCCGTCCAGTTCAGTCGAATTCCAGCCGTCTGAGCGTCGAGACGGCCGTCAGCCGACTCGCAAGCCGAGCGGACTCGCCGGCAAGTCGGGAGGCGTTCCGGCCGGGCGACCCCCGGGACCGGAGTGAGCCGAAACGTTTAGGCGGCGGACGCACGGACGATGGAACATGAGCAAGGGCCAGAACAGCGGCGGTCTGATGTCGAGTGCGGGCCTCGTCCGCTACTTCGACGCGGAGGACCGCAACGCGATTCGAGTCAACCCCAAGACCATCTTCGCCGCGGGGGCGCTGTTCGGCATCGGCGTGCTGGTGCTGAACTCGCTCGCGTTCTGAACCGCGCCGACCGCCGAACGGACGCTTTTTGTCCACGGCTTCCCGAGACCCGTCTATGACCACGCTACGCGCCGGTGTCGTCGCCGTGCAAGGCGACGTGTCCGAACACGCCGACGCCGTCGAGCGGGCCGCCGAGGCCCACGGCGTCGACGCCGAAATCGTCGAGATTCGAAGCGACGGCCTCGTCCCCGACTGCGACGTGTTACTCATGCCGGGCGGGGAGTCGACAACCATCTCCAGACTCCTCGAACGCGAGGGCATCGCCGACGAGATTCGCGCCCACGTCGAGGCTGAAAAGCCCGTCCTCGCCACTTGTGCCGGCCTCATCGTCGCCTCCCGCGACGCCAAGGACGACCGCGTGACGACGCTCGACCTCCTCGACGCGACGGTCGACCGCAACGCCTTCGGCCGGCAGGTCGACAGCTTCGAGGCCCCGCTGGACGTGGCCGGTCTCGACTCGCCGTTCCCCGCGGTGTTCATCCGCGCGCCCCTCATCGACGAGGTCGGCGAGGGCGTCGAGGTGCTCGCCGAGTGGGACGGCAACCCCGTCGCCGTCCGCGACGGCCCCGTCGTCGGCACGTCGTTCCACCCCGAGTTGACGCCCGACAGCCGCCTCCACGACCTCGCGTTCTTCGACGAACTGGCGGTCGAAATCGACGCCTGAGCGGCCGGCTAACTGGCTGAGTGACGGCCGCTCGCCGGAACCAGAGGGTCTTTTTCCGCGCCCGCCCGTCGTGCGACCATGGACGCCGACACCCCGACCGACGAGGTCTTGGACGAACTCTTTGCGACCATCGAGTCGCGCAAAGCCGACCTCCCCGAAGACTCCTACACGACGACGCTTTTCACCCACGAGAAAGGCGAGAACTACGTCCTCGAAAAGCTCGGCGAGGAGACGACGGAGACCATCCTCGCGGCCAAGGACGACGACGGCGAGGAACTGCTCTACGAGAGCGCCGACCTCGTCTACCACCTGCTCGTCCTGCTGTCGATGAAAGACGCCTCGCTCGACGACCTGCGCGACGAGCTGAAAGCCCGCTTCTGAGACGGGGTCCCACGACCGCGACCGCGACCGCGACGACGACGCCGGTAGTCGCTCGCCGCGCCGACGCCCGCAGTTCCCGGACGAGACGGCCCGATTGCAAAGCACCAAGAGCGTGCGTTTACGATAGCGCACCCTCTCGATGCACGCCCCTCGAACCCGCGACTCCCAGTCCGCTCCCGCGCACCCCACACCCCACCGCGCCGCGTCCGCCTCCCGAGGGTCGGCGGCGTGAGTCGGCTGTTCGGCGGCGACGAGCCGTCAGTCGAGTTCGTCGCGGGCAGCCTCATCGCGGGCGTCTTCTTCGGCGGCGTCGGCGCGGGCGTCGCCTTCCCGACGCTCCCGACGCTCGGCCCCATCATCGGCATCACGCCGTTCGTGGTCGGTCTCATCCTCTCGGCCAACCGGTTCACCCGGCTGGTCGTGAACACGCCCGCCGGGCAGATACTCGACCGGATGGGGACGCGCCGGCCGATGATAGCCGGCTTCGTCGTGCAGGGGCTGTCGCCGTTCGGCTACGTCCTCGGGCTGAACCCCGGGCCGATTCCGCTCGACAGCGCGACCGTCTTCCTCCTGTCGCGGGCCTGCTGGGGCGTCGGCTCGGCGTTCGTCTTCGTCGGCGCGTTCAGCACCATCACCCACGTCACCTCGGACGGAAACCGCGGGAAGTGGGTCGGCTACATGCGCGGCGGGCAGAGCCTCGGCTTCCCCGCGGGCCTCGTCGTCGGCGGCCTCGTCACCGACGCGTTCGGCTACGCCACCGCGTTCGCCGTCGCGGGGTGCGCGGGGCTGTTCGCCGCCCTCGTCGCCATCTCCGTCCTCCCGGACGTGAAAACCGACGTGACGGCGGCGAGTTCGCTCCGCGAGGTGCCGCGGCTTGTCAGCGCCGACATCCGCATCTTCACCGTCGGCACCGTCAACTTCGCCGTCCGATTCCTGTTTTCGGGCGTCCTCCTCTCGACGGCCGTGCTGTACGCGACGGCGAACGACATCTCGCTCGGCGGGCTGTCGGGGGCCGGCGTCAGCGGCGTCGTGATGGCCGTCGGCGTCGTCGCGTCGAGCGTCACGACGCTCGCCGTCGGTCGGTACTCCGACCGCCTGTCGAACCGCGCGGCGCTGACGCTCCCCGCGCTGGCCGTCCTCGCGGCCGGGTTCGCCCTGCTGGCGCTCGTGGCGACGCTCCCCTCGACGCTCGCGGGCGTGGCGCTCATCGGCGTCGGCGTCGGCGGGTCGAACCCGCCGCTGTTGGCCTACCTCGGCGACCTCAGCCCGGCCGACGACGTGGGCAAACTCGGCGGCGTCTACAACGTCTTCGGCGACTCGGGGTCGACGCTCGGCCCGCTCGTGGCCGTCCCGCTGGCCGAGGTGGTCGGCTTCCGCGTCGAGTACCTCGCCTGCGTCGCGCTCGTCGTCGTGGTCGGACTGCTCGTGGCGCGGACGCTCTACGGGGAGGCCGCGACGCTGCCGCGGTCGGGACTGTCGTGAAAACGGGATTCGGACGCGGGTCGGACGGCGCTACTTGAACCGGATGCCGAGGTCGTGCAGGCCGTCGTTGTTCTGTGCGACGTTGATGAGAAGCGGGGTGATGCCCTCGATTTCGGGGGCGTTGGCGAGGCCGCCGCCGTCGAGCGCGCGGAGGCCGTCGATGCCCTCGGCGAGCAGGCGCACCGTCTCTTTGGCGTCCTCGTCGTCGGCGACGAGGAGCGTGTCGATGCCGAGGTCGGCGTCGAGGTCGGCCAGTCGGCCGGCCGCGAGGTTGTGGAACGCGCCGACGACCGGCACGTCGTCGGGGGCCGCGTCGGCGACGAGCGCCGTCACGCTCCCGGCCTTCGGCGGGTGATAGTGGAAGCCGTCATCGTCGCGCTTCATGCCCGCCGCGGGCGTAACGAGCACGTCGCCCTCGGACAGAGAGTCGGAAACGGCCTCGACGGTGTCGGAGACGTGGTACGGCGGCACGGCGAGGACGACCACGGAGGCGCGGTCCGCGGCCATCTCGTTCGTGAAGCCGTTTACCTTCACGTCCCGGCCGCGGCTGGAGAGTTCGGTCTCGTACTCGTCGGCCTTCGCGCGGGCCTTGTCGGGGTCGCGCGACCCGATGATGACCTCGTGGTCGGTGTGGTAGGCCCAGCGGAGGGCGAGGCCCTCGCCGATGTCGCCGGTCCCACCGAGGAGTGCGATTCGCATACTCACACCTGCGGACCGAACCGACCTAAAGGGTTGTGCGACCGGTCGGTTCTGCCTGTGTTCGGGAGCGGGCGGAGCTACGGGCGTTCGTCGTCGGACTCGAAGAGCGCCTGCACCCGCTCGAAGCCGTCGCGGTAGACGAGCCACCACGCGACCACCGGGGCCAAAAGCAGGAGCGGGCCGACGAGGAACAACTGCGTGAACGGGTCCGGCGGCAGGAGGTACGTCCCGACGACGACCACGAGCGCGTCGAGCGCGAGCAGTGTGACGACGAAGGCGCGGAGGTGTCCCATCAGTCGAGCAGGTCCGGAACCTCGTTCACGTCCTCGACGACGGCGGCCGCGCCGATTTCGGAGAACTTCTGTCGGCCGTCGTCGCCGGTCAGGCCGCCCGAGAGGACGCCGACGCCGTAGTAGACGCGCTCGGGGTCGGCGGCGTCGGCGTTCAGCGCCGTCTTCACGTCGTCGAGGGTGTCGCCGACGAAGACGACCGAGTCGGCTCCGAGGCGCTCCGCGACCGTTACGAGCGCGGCGGGGTGGGGCTTGCCCTCCTCCCAGTCGTCCATCGTGAATCGGTGGTCGTCGGCCACGTCGAGGGCGACGCGGTCGAGCGCGATGTCGGCCTCGGCGGCGGGGCGACCCGTGACGACGCCGAGTTCGCGGTCGCCGAAGGCGTCGAGCGTCTCCGGGCGGAGGAGCACGGGTTCGTCGTGGATGTAGCCGGCGGCCTCGAACGGCGGCTCGCCGCCTTCGAGGTCGCGGTAGCGGTCGCTCCCGAGGTAGAGCGCCTGAAACGTCTCGCGGAGCGCCTCGGGGTTCCACTCGTCGAAGACGACGCTCGGCTCCGAAAGCAGGGCTTCGACGGCCGCCTCGGCGGCGTCGAGGCCGCCGCCGCGGGCCTCGATTTCGTCGGTGAACGCGGCGACCGACAGGTCGGTCTCGCGGGCGGCGAGGACGGACAGCGCCGCCGCGTAGGTGAGTTCCCAGTCGTTGTTGAAGCCGCCGGCGTCCTTGAACAGCTGGACCTCATCGCGGGAGATGGTCGTGCCGTAGTGTCGGTCCACGGATTCGACGATGGCGCGCCGGTAGGAGTCGGCGACGTCGACGAGCACTCCGTCGATATCGAGGACGACAGCGTCCGCGTGCATACCGGAAGCCCGCGACGAGCGGGCAAGTGCCTTACTCTTGGGACCGGGCGAGCTAGTCCCACCGGGCGCGCTGGTCCCGCCGTCCGCGCTCGGCGGCGTACAGGGTGTCGCCCGGCAGCGACTCGCGGGCGACCGGAATCGAGGGCTCGTCGTAGCCGAGCGTGGTGAACAGGAAGTCGGCGTCGGCGCGGCGGGCGACCTCCGCGGCGGGGCGGTGGAGTTCGACGGGGACGTTCAGCGCGTAGACGACCTCGGCGGCGGCGTAGGGGCCGAGGTCGGCGGCGTCGGCGCGGGCGAACACGTCGTCGCGGACGAACGAGACGCCGTCGGGGACGGTGAAGTCGTGCACGTCGACGGCGACCACGTCGACCCCGCGGGCGGCGAGGGCGGCCGCCACCGACGGCTCCCGGCCGACCCCGACTTCGACCGCGCGGTCGTACCCCGACAACCGTCCGACGAGCGCGTCGCGCAGCGATTTTTTCACGTCGGGATATTTATGAAGCGTCCCCGCTTAATCCCTCGCATGCTCGTCGATATCGTGCCTATCGGGGATATTTCTGCGGCCGTCAAGCGGGAGGCATCCGCCGGACTCCGCTCCGTCTACGACTGCGACGTGACCGTGCAATCGAATCAGGCGATACCCGAGGGCGCGTTCGACCGGAGCCGAAACCAGTACCGGGCCGAGCAGTTCATCGAGCTGGCGAGCCGCATCGGGCGCGGCGAGAAGAACATCGGCATCACCGAAAAAGACCTCTACTACCGCCGCCGAAACTACGTCTTCGGCCTCGCGTACCTCAACGGCAACGGCTCCGTCATCTCCACGTACCGTCTCCAAACCTCCAGCGACGGCGGCATCACGAACAAACCCGCCGAAGAGGTGCTGTCCGACCGCGTGCGAAAAGAGGTCGTCCACGAAATCGGCCACACCCTCGGCCTCGAACACTGCGACAACAACAAGTGCGTCATGTCCTTCTCGCCGACGGTCCGAGAGGTCGACGTGAAAGAAGAGAACCTCTGTGGCACTTGCAGTCGGCTCGTCCACTAGCGCCCGAACGCGAGTCCCGCCCGTCTCGTCTCGTTCCGTCTCGACTCACCCTTTTTCTCGTCTCGACACCTGTATTCAGGTATGAACTTCGTCGTTGCAGTAGACGGGTCTGCGGCCGCCGACAGAGCGCTCGACCACGCGCTCGCCATGCTCGAACCGCTGGGTGCGACGGTCACAGTCGTCCACGCGGTCGAACCGCAGGTCCTCGTCGAAGGCGGCGAGGAGCCGGTCGCGGGCGTCGCGGGGACCGGCGACCGTATCGTCGCCGAGAGCCTCGAAGACGCGGAATCGCGCGCCGAACGCGTCCTCAACGCGGCCGCCGAACGCGCCGCCGACGCCGGCGTCGACGCGGCCACGGAGCTCCTCTACGGCGACCCCGTCGAGGCGATTCCGGCCTACGCCGACGAGGCGGACGCGGACGGCATCTTCGTCGGCCACCGCGGCCTCTCGAAGCGCTACGAGGGACTGGTCGGCAGCGTCGCCAAGGAACTCGTCGAACGGGCGTCCTGCCCCGTCACCGTCGTCCGCTGAATGCGACGACTCGACGGCCGAAACGGCGGCGGCCAACCCCTTCGGACCGCCCTCGCGCTCTCGCTCGTCACCGGCGAATCGTTCGAGATGACGAACGTCCGCGGGAACCGCTCGACGCCCGGGCTGAAGGCCCAGCACGTCGCCTGCGTCTCGGTCGCGGCGGCCGTCTCGAACGCCGCGGTCGACGGCGGCGAGGTCGGCTCCTCGACGCTCCGCTTTTCGCCCGGCGACGTGCGAGCCGACCCGGTCGAGGTCGCCGTCGGCACCGCCGGGAGTGCGACGCTCGTCTGCGAGACGCTCCTCCCGGCGGCCGTCGCCCTCGACGACCCGATTTCGCTCGCTGTCACCGGCGGCACCGACGTTCGGTGGTCGCCGCCGGCCGACTATCTCCGGTACGTGAAGCGCCCGCTGTGTTCGGCGTTCGGCGTCGAGTTCGGCGTCTCGGTGCCTCGCCGCGGCTTCTACCCGGCCGGCGGCGGCACGCTTTCGCTCCGCATCGAGCCGGCCGAGCCGGTCCCCTTCCAACGGACTCGCCGCGCGGACCCCGACGAACTCCGGGTCTACTCGGTCGAAAGCGACTCGCTCGCGGACGCCGCGGTGGCCGACCGACAGGTCGAGGGCGTCCGCGACGCGCTCGCCGAGGCGGGCGTCGAACTCCCGGTTCGCGCCGCGGTCTCGTCGGTCGAAAGCGACTCGCCCGGGTCGGTCGTGGTCGTCGTCGCGCGGGGAGAGGATGACGAGAGCGCCGGCGACGGCTCCGAGTCGGTCGTCGCCGGCTTCGATGCCTCCGGCGAGCGCGGCACGCCGGCCGAGGCGGTCGGGTCGCAGGCGGCCGCGTCGTTTCTCGACTGGCTCGGCGGCGACGCGCCCGTGGACCGTCACATGGCCGACCAGCTGCTCGTCTGGGTCGCGCTCGCCGGGGGTCGCGTGCGAATTCCCGCCGTCACGGACCATGTGCGGACGAACCTCGACGTGATTCGAGCCTTCGGCTACGACGTGACGCTTCAGGCGGGCGACGACAGCGACGGTGCGGTCGTGGAGTCCGACGGCGGCCGGTGACCGGGAGACCCGTTTTCGGCCGTTTCAGGGCGCGTATTTTCCGGTCAGTTGCGTCTCGGCGGTGACGTGTCCCGCGATGGCGCGTTTCAGGTCGGCTTTCGTCGCACCGGCGTCGAGGTCGAGGGAGGTGTCGAGCGCGTACAGCAGGAACCGATAGGTGTGCTCGCCGTCCGGCGGGTTCGGGCCGCCGTAGCCCGTCTCGCCGTAGCTGTTAGTCCCCTCGACCGCGCCCGGCGGCGTCTCGCCCGCCTCGATGGCCTCGATGTCGGGGTCGATGTTCCAGACCAGCCAGTGGTCCCACACCTCGCCCGCGGGTTTCACCGCGTCGGGGTCGTCCATCACGAGGGCGAGCGAGGCGGTCCCGGGGGGCACGCCGCCGATTCGGAGCGGCGGGCTCTCGTTTTCGGTCGCGTAGCCGTGGGTGCGGGGTATCGGGCTTCCGTCGTCGAACGCCGGGCTGCGGAGGGTGAGCCCGCGGCGGCGCTCGCTCGAATCGCTCGATATCATACCCTCTCGTTGGGCGACCAGCGACAAAATTACTCGTTCGGGAAACCCGACGCGTCAGCGGTTGCGAACGACGCGAACGCCGATTCCGTCGGGGTCGGAGACGACGAGCGACTCGGTCGCGGTGGACCCGTCGGCCGCGTCAGTCGCGTCGCCGTCGCCGGACCCGGGCTCGTCGGACCCGTCCCGTTCGACCTCGTGGCCGGCGCCGACCAGCGACTCGCGGACCGCGTCGAGCGTCGCGGCGTCGGGGACGACGACTTCGAACCATTCGATGCCGCGGCTTTCGCCGGCCGGGGCGCTTCGGGTGTTCCAGCTGTTCAGGCCGACGTGGTGGTGGTACTCGCCGGCGGCGACGAACGCCGCGCCGGGGTAACCCTCGTCGCGGACGCGCATCCCGAGCGCGTCGACGTAGAACTCCCGCGACCGGGCCACGTCGGTGGCTTCGAGGTGGACGTGGCCGAGGTCGGTGCCGGCGGGCGCGCGCTCGTCGCCGGCGGCGTCGGCGGCGAGCGCCCCGAGGTCCAACGAGAGCGTGTCCATCGACACCCGGCGGTCGTCGGTCCACGGCCACTCCTCGCGCGGGCGGTCGCGGTAGACTTCGACGCCGTTGCCCTCCGGGTCGCGGAAGTACAGCGCCTCGCTGACGAGGTGGTCGGACGCGCCGGAGAGGGTCGCACCCGTGTCGCTGGCGCGGGTTCGGGCGCGGGCGAGCACGTCACCGAGCGCGCCGCGGTCGGGCACGCGAACCGCGAGGTGGAACAGCCCGGCCTCCCGGCGACCGCGCTCCGGGGCGTCGGAGTCCTCGTCGAGGACGACGACAGGCGTCTCGCCGGCCGAGAGCACCGCCCGCGACCCGTCGCGGTCGCGTTCGACAGCGAGGCCGACCACGTCGCGGTAGAACGGGAGGACGCGGTCGAGCGAGCCGACGCGGAGCGCGACCCGGCCGAGGTGGGTGTCGTCCGTGAGCGAGCCGTCGGATGGGGAATCGTTCGTCATACCCACCTCTTCGAGCGTGGCCGTGAAAACGCCCGCAGTAACATCGGAGTCACTCGCGGCGCGGCGTGTAACCGGGGGGAGGGAGCGAAGAACGGAGAAACGGAAGGGTGGAAACGCGAGCGAACGGGTACCGAGTCGCTATTCGGCGTAGTAGTACTCGCCGGCGCGCTTCTGCTCGCGGTCGAGCTGCGAGTCGGGCTTGTTGATGCGCGGGCGCTGGGTGCGCTCGTCGCGGCGGAACGTGATGTCGAGGTCCGACAGGAAGTCGTTCATGCCGTCGCGCATCTCCTGGGGCTTCGAGGCGTGGCCCTCGATGGACGGCTCGCCGTCGAACACCATCAGGCGGTCCGCGAGCAGGTCCATCATGTAGATGTCGTGGTCGATGACCATCACCGTCGCGTCGTGGTTCTCGGCGTAGCGGCGGATGGCCGAGGTGGCCTGCACGCGCTGTTCCACGTCGAGGTGGGCCGACGGCTCGTCGAGCAGGTAGAGGTCGGCGTCCTGCGAGAGACACGCCGCGATGGCGACGCGCTGGCGCTCGCCGCCCGAGAGGTCGGTGAGGTTGCGCTCCATGATGCGGTTGAGTTGGAGCGGGTTGGCGATTTCCGTGTTCCAGTACGACGAGCCGAACTGGTCGGTGATAGACGAGAGGAACGCGTCGACCCGCATCGGCTGGTCGATTTCGATGTACTGCGGCTTGTAGGAGATGTCGAGCGCGAAGTCGAGGTCGCCCGCGTCGGGCGTCAGGTCGCCCGTAAACAGCTGTGCGAGCGTGGACTTCCCGATACCGTTCGGGCCGACGACGCCGAGCACTTCGCCGTTGTAGATGGTGCCGGATTCGACTTCGAGCGAGAACTCGCCGTCGCCGTAGGACTTGGCGAGGTCGGGGTACTCGACGAGGGGTTCGGCCTTCGTCGTCTCCCGGGGCGCGTGCTCCTCGAAGGTGATGGCCTCCGGGCGGATGCGCATGTTCTCGTTCGAGAGGTAACCCTTCAGGTACTCGTTGATGCCGTTTCGGACCGACTTGGGGTCGGTGATGACACCGTACGCGCCGGGCTCACCGTAGGCGACGTGGAGCGTGTCGGCGAGCAGGTCGAGGATGGCGAGGTCGTGTTCGACCACGAGCACCGCGCGGTCTTCGTCCTCCGCGAGTTCGCGGATGAGCCGCGCGGCGGTGACGCGCTGGCCGATGTCGAGGTACGGCGAAATCTCGTCGAGGAAGTAGAAGTCGCGGTCGCGGGCGAGCGTCGCCGCGAGGGCGACCCGCTGAAGCTCGCCGCCGGAGAGCGTCTCGATGTCGTTGTCGACGACGGGACCGATGTCGAGACGGTCGATGTAGGAGTCGAGCGCGCCGCGCTCGTCGGTCGCTTCGAGGAGTTCGCGCGCCGTCCCGTCGAACTGCTTGGGAATCTGGTCGACGTACTGCGGCTTGCGCGCGATGGAGACCTCGCCGTCGCGGACCTCCTCGACGTAGTTCTGGAGTTCGGTCCCGCGGAAGCGGTCGAGGACGGCCTCCCACGTCGGGTCGTCGTCGTAGTTGCCGAGGTTGGGGACCATCTCGCCAGCGAGGGCGCGGACGGCGGTCGTCTTCCCGATACCGTTCGGGCCGAGGATGCCCGTGACCGACCCGGCCTCGGGGACCGGAAGCCCGTACAGCGAGAAGGCGTTCTCGCCGTAGCGGTGGGTCGGCTCCTCGTCGAGCTCCGACGGGAGGTTGATGATTTCGATTGCGTCGAAGGGGCATTTCTCGACGCAGATGCCGCAGGTCTCGCCGAGACAGATTTCCTCGGAGATGCGCACCTGGTCGGGGCCGCCCTGCTCGGCGTCCTCGCCGCGGAGCGTGATGCACTCTTTGCCCGTCCGGTTCGGCGGACAGAAGTTCGAGCACTCGTAGCTACAACGGTCCGGGGAACACCGGTCCAAGTCGACGACGGCGATACTATCGTCGGCCATCGTTAGAGCTGAACACCCGAAGTCAGCAGGATGGCGAACGTGATGAACCAGAGCGCGAAGGTCATGAACACCACGTAGAGGTAGTCCTTCGCGCCGAACCCGTTGACGTCGACGCCGACGACGCGAAGCACGGGGAACTGGATGAGGACGAGCGCCCCGAGGATACCCACGGCCAACTGATTGGTCGCGGCCTCGGGACTCGTCCCCACCACAGCACCCGAAACCACCGCGGCGGCGATGCCGGCGAGGCAGGCGAGTGTCGTGACCGTCACTCCGCGAATGTGACTGGAGAGTCCGGTCTGCGTTTCCGTGGCCATGTGTTCCCGTGCGATATCCGGCGTCAAAAGGCGTTCGTTCCTCCCGCCGCCCCCGGATAAAGCGTTGTCGGCCGGTCGCAGGCCAACAAGGTTTATGCTGGTAGCGCGTTTCGATTCGTAACGATGGCTGGAACAGAAGAGGAGAGTCTCGACGACCTCCCACCGAGTGCGAAGCTCGTTTTCAAAGTGCTCGAATACAACGGTCCGCTCACCCAGAAAGGCATCGTCGAAGAGTCGATGCTCTCGGCGCGAACCGTTCGCTACGCGCTCGAACGACTGGAGGGAATCGGTATCGTCGACGAGGACGTCTACTTCGCCGACGCCCGACAGAACCTCTATCAGTTGACCGATCTCGCGCCGCAGCAGGCGCAGGCCAAAGCCGACGGCGGCAAGGAAAAGGCCTGCTGCGCCGAGTAATCAGAACCGCCGCGGAACCACCGCACGCTTCGCAGTCGGTGTCGTAAGAGACCAGTTGCGACGTGTCGACCCGGTCGAACTCCGACCGACGAAAACGACGATTCGGCCGTTCTGTTAGGCCGGAACGACCGTAATCTGCTGTTTTCTGTCGATTGCGTTCTCCAGTTCCTCGGCGATGGCGCTGCCGCGGGAGACCTGAATGTCGCCGCCGCGCCCGACCGTCGCCGTGAACAGGTACTCCCCGTCGGCGCGGACCTCGACCGTCTCACCGACGTGGCCGTCCATCCGAACGACGACGTGCCGCGAGGTGACCTCGGGCGTCACGACGACGCCCTCGTCGGTCCCGCCCGCGGAGGCTGACGCGCCGGACTGTCCGCCGGCGTTCGCACCCGCGTGCTGTCCCGACGACGAGGGCTTTTCGTCGTGGGTCCGCACGTCGATATCGATTCCGAGTCGGTCTTCCACGTCTGAGATGCGGCCGCCGCCCTTCCCGATGACGTAGGAGATATCGTCCTCTTCGACGTAGACGACCGCGCGGTTCTGGCCCTGCAAGTCGACGTCGACGTGGCCGCGGGCGATGGAGCGAATCTCCCGTTCGATTTCCTGTTTCGCCAGCCGGGAGACGCCGCTTTCCTTCTCCTCGCCGTCCTCACCGAGCGGGACGGTGACGACCTGCCGGTTGAACGTGTAAATCTCGTACTTCGGGGTGCCGGTCTCGAAGTCCCGAATCTGGATGACCGGGCGGGCGAGGTCCTCCGCGAAGAGGCCCTCGGGCACCTTCACCTCGGTGCGCACGTCGTACACCGTGTGGACCTCGCCGTCTTCGATGTAGACGACGGTGTCGACGACCTGCGGAATCATGCCGAGTTCGACCCGGCCGACGAGGCGCTGGAGCGCGTCGATGGCGCGGGTGGCGTGGACGACGCCGACCATGCCGACGCCCGCCAGCCGCATGTCCGAGAACACGGAGAAGTCCTCGGTCTTTCTGACCTCGTCGTAGATGGTGTAGTCGGGGCGCACGAGCAGCAGCGAGTCGGCCGTCTTCGCCATGTCGCCGCCGAGGGCGGTGTACTGGGTGATGTCGGGGCCGACCTGGAGGTCGCGCGGCTTCTCCATCGTCTTGACCGCGTAGTCGCTGTCGTTGAGGAACTCGGCGACAGCCTGCGCGAACGTGGACTTCCCGGCCCCGGGCGACCCGGCGATGAGGACGCCGCGCTGGCGCTCGGAGAGTCGGTCGCGGAGTTCGTCGGCGAACTCGTAGTCGTCGAGTTCGGTCTTGACGATGGGCCGGACGGCGGTGATTTCGATGCCGTCGGCGAACGGCGGACGGGCGACCGCGATGCGGTAGTCGCGGAACTGGACGATGTCCATGCCCGGCTCGGAGAGTTCGACGAAGCCGTCGGTGGCGGCGCGGGCGGAGTTGACGATGTCGTCGGCCCACTCCTTCATCGTCGCCTCGTCGGTCGGCTCGTCGGCGATTGGCTGGTAGTGCATCTCGCCGACCGCGCCGCGTTTGGCCTTCGGGCGGGTGTCGGTCTTGAGGTGGACCGACATGGTCTGGTCGTCGAAGAACCGCTCGATGATGAGCCCGCCGGAGCCGCGGACCGCGGCCTCGACGTACTCGACCGAGACGCCCTTCGCCTTCGCCACTTCGGCCTGCACCACGTCGCTCGTCAGGAGCGTCGCCGACCGCTCGGTGGCGATGTCGCGGATGAGCGCGTCGATGTCGCCCTCGCCGGCACCTTTCGTCTCGCCCGAACTCGGGCGACGGCCGACGTACGTGAGGTCGATGACGCCGTCGTCGGCGAACTCTGCGAGGCGCTGGAGCTCCGAAAGGCCCTCCCAGCCCGTGTCACGGCCGTCGTTGGCCTGCGATTCGAGTTCGCTGACGACCGCCTCGGGGACGAGTACGTCGGCACCCTCGTAGGTGCCGTCGTCGACTCGCTCGGACACGCGACCGTCGATGACCGCGCTCGTGTCCGGCACTATCTTCATGCGCGTGAGTTTGGGCGGGTGACGGATAAGGTTGTAGATAAAAGCGGTGACACCGCCGGCGGGGCGTCGGGTGGTACCGCGTCCCGCGTTCCGCGCCCCGCGTCCTGCGGCCCCGACTCAGTCGTCGCCCGGCGCGACGGCTCGCTCGCCGTCGACCACCTCGAACGACTCAACGAGGTCGTCGAGGTCGGTCGCCTGCGACGACAGCACCTCGGTCTGGTCCGCGAGGTCGCCGATGGACTCGGACTGCTCCTGTGCGGTCTCGACGACGGTTCGCGACTGGCCGGCGGTCTCCTCGGAGATGTTCGCCACGTCGTCGACGCGGGCGGCGATGTCCGCCGCCGACTCGGCCTGCTGGTCGGTCGCGGCGCTCACCTCGGCCACGCTGGCGTCGATATCCGTCACCATGTCCACGATGGTCTCGAACTCGCTGATGGCCTCCGTGACCGTCTCCAGACTGTCGGCGACCTGCCGGTTCATCTCCCGCACGTCGGCCAGCGTCTCCTCGGAGTGCTCGGTGATGTCTGCGATGAGGCCCGAGACCTCGTCGGCGGAGTCGCGGGTCTCCTCGGCGAGCGACTTGACCTCCTGTGCGACGACGCCGAAGCCGTCGCCGGCCTCGCCCGCGTGGGCGGCCTCGATGGCCGCGTTGATGGCGAGCAGGTCGGTCTGCGAGCCGACGTGGTCGATGAACGCCGCGATTTCGTCTATCTCCTCGATGCTCTCGGTGAGTTCCGCGACGGCGTCGGCGGTGCGGTCGATGCGGGCCTCCACGGTGTCTAACTCCTCCATCGCCTCGGTCGCGGCGGCGCGGCCGACTTCGCCGCGCTCGGAGGCCGTCTCGGCCGTGGTGGCGACCTCGTCGGCGGAGGCGGCTATCTCCTCGACGGTCGCGGAGAGCGTGTTGAGTTCGTCGGAGACCGTCTGGAGGTGTTCGGTCTGCGCCCCCGCGCCGTCGGAGATTTCGGTGACCGAGGCGGCGACTTCCTCGCTGGCGGCGTCGGCCCGGCGGACGTGCTCGCGGGCGGTCGAACTCATCTCCGACACCTCCTGTGCGAACGACTGCACCTCCCCGATGGTCGACGAGAGGGTGCGGACGAGGTCGTTGTAGGTCGCCGCGACCTCCGCGTACCGCTCGTCGTCGACGCCCCAGTCGTCGGTGTCGATGGTGGCGGTGAGGTCGCCCGCCTGCGCCCGCGAGGTCGCCTCGGCGAACGCCTCCACGAGGTGCTGGAGGTTGCGGGTGTAGTCCGCGAGGTCGCGCTGCATCCGGTCGAGCGCGTCACCGAACTCGCCCGGTAAGTCCTCGTCGAGCGCCGGGTCGTCGAACCGCTGGTCAGCAAGCGCGCCCGCCTGCGAGGCGACGACGCAGAGGTGGTCGTGCATCGCGCCGAAGTCGTCGGCGAGGCGAGCCACCTCGTCGGTGCCGCTCACGTCCGGGGGACGGACCGACAGGTCGCCCGCCGCGACGCCCGCGGCCGCCGACGAGATGGACTCGATTGGCGAGACGATATCTTTTCGCGTGATGATAATCGTGTTGGCGAACGCGAGGCCGGAACCGAACAGGAGGAGCGCCGAGAGTTCGAGTCGGAGCGCGCCGGTCGCGACCCACGGAAGCGCGGCCTGCGCGATCGAGACCGCGAACTGGATTGCGACGGCGGCGACGACCTTTCTCTCGACCGAATCCGAGATGCCGAGCGCGTCCATGCTTCCCCAGAGCAACCGTTCGTATGTCGAGACGAGTCGCATACTCCGACGTGTGGGGTATACGTCATAAGCCGGATCGGGTATTCTCGGAATTTGATAACGGTCTCCCCGCGGGGCGGCGCGAGGGAGTGCCCGGCCGCAGTCGCGACGGGTCCGTGGCGGGACTGCCGGACGCCACACGCTTTTGGAGCGACCCGCCGACGGGCCGGCATGGACGAACTCCGCGACCTCACGGAGACGCTCGTGTCGGTGCCGAGCCACGAGGACGAGACCGCCGCCGGCGACGCCATCGAATCGTGGCTCCGCGAGGAGACCGACGCCGACGTGACCAGAGACGACGCGGGGAACGTCGTCGCCCGCGTCAACCCCGGCGTCGGCGAGTCGCTCGCGCTCGTCGGCCACCACGACGTGGTTCCGCCGGCCGACCGGCAGACCACGGACGACGGCGACTACGTGGTCGAGACCCGCGGCGGCCGCCTCTACGGCCGCGGCGCGGCGGACATGAAAGGGGCCGTCGCGGCCTCGATGCTCGCCTTCCGCGACGCCGCCGCCGAGGCCGATTCGGAGGTCGTCTTCGCCTCGTTCGTCGGCGAGGAAATCGGTGGGGAAGGCGTCCGCGCCGCCCTCGACGACGGCTTCGAACTCGACTACGCCGTCGTCGCCGAGGGCTCGACGAACTACACCGGCCCGGACCGGACGGACGTGGTCGTCGCCCATCGGGGCCGCCGGGCGAGTACCCTCGTCGCGTCCGGGACCGCCTGCCACGCCAGCGAACCCGAGCGCGGCGAGAACGCCGTCTACCGCGCGACCGACGCCGTGGACGTTGTCCGCGGCCTCTCCGTGCCGGACGCCGAGGTCCTCGGCCACCCCGTCTCGGGGAGCATCGCCGTCACCGAAATCGATGGCGGGAGCGCGTGGAACGTCATCCCCGACCGCTGCGAGGTGACCATCGACGAGCGGACCGTCCCCGGCGGCTTCGCTGACCTCGCGCTGGCGGCGGAAATCGAGGGCGTCGAGTGGGTCGTCGAACAGGACCTCCCGCCGATGGCGTGCGACGACGCCGAGTTCGCTGAGCGCGTCCTCGACGCCGCTCGGACGGTCCACGAGGCCCGCAGCGACACGGAGCCGGCGCAGACGACGAAGCCCCACGCGACCGACGCCGGGTGGCTGGCGCAGGCGGGCACGACCTGCGTCGTCTACGGTCCCTCGGAACCCGGCGAGGCGCACACGAAAGACGAGAGCGTGTCGCTCGACGTGCTGGCGCGGTGTTACGAGACGTACCGTGACCTCGTTGAAGACTGGTGAGAGCGGTCAAATCCGCCGGCGACGACGCCTGAACACGCCACCCGCGACGACGACCGACAAACCACCGGGCGGGACTGAAAGGGGCCGCGAGCGAGGGCGAACCCCGGCGGCGTGAGCACCGCAGGCCGGAGGCCGAGGAGCGCGCGTCGCCGCGGGAGTCGTCGCTCGCGGGGGCTTTCGTGGTGGTGTCGGTCGAGGCTGTCGCGTCGTTGGAGCCGGTCGCTATCTCGCCGGAGTTGATAGCGCGACCAGTTAGGGCGAAGACCAGCGACAACTGCGCAGCAAAACCCCGCCACGATGCCCGGCTCCTGCGGTTTAATACGCCTCCGAGACCACCGTTCGTACCATGGCACAGTCCTCCGCGGAATCCGACTCGGAGTCGGCGTACGACCGACTCCTCACGAAGTACAAGCGAATCGCCAACGTCGAGAACGCCGGCGGCATCCTCTCGTGGGACCAGCAGGTCATGATGCCCGACGAGGGGACGCCCGCGCGCTCCCAGCAGATGTCCGCGCTCTCCGCCTTGAGCCACGAACTCCTGACCGACGACGAGTTCGGGGACCTCCTCGACGCGGCCGAGGCCGACGACCCGACCGACGAGCAGGCCGACGTGCTGCGCGAACTCCGCCGCGACTACGAGCGGGCGGCCCGCGTGCCGAACGACCTCGTCGAGCAGATTTCGGCGGCGTCGTCGGAGGCCATCCCGGCGTGGAAGCAGGCGAAAGCCGAAGACGACTTCGAGAAATTCGCGCCACATCTGGAGAAACACGTCGAACTGAAGCGGCAGTACGCCGAGCACATCGACCCCGACCGCGACCCCTACGAGGTGCTGTTCGAGGACTACGAGCCGTGTCTCCCGCTCGAACAGGCCGAGGAGATTCTCGCAGAGGTGCGCGAGGTGCTCGTCCCGATGATAGAGGACATCCGCGAGTCCGACACGGACCTCGCGGTGGACGCCTTCGAGGGCGAGTTCCCCGAGGACGACCAGGAGGAACTCGTCCGCGACGCGCTCACGACGCTCGGCTACCCGTGGGAGCGCGGCCGCCTCGACACCGCCCCGCACCCGTTCTCGTCGGGGACGCAGTTCGACGCCCGCGTGACGACCCGCTACGACGAGTCAGACGTGCTCGGGTCGCTGTTTTCGACCGTCCACGAGTTCGGCCACGCGCTGTACACGCTCGGCCTGCCCGACGAGCACTACGCGACCCCGCTCGGTGAGGACCGCAACCTCTCGGTCCACGAGTCGCAGTCGCGGCTCTGGGAGAACCACGTCGGGCGCTCGCGGGCCTTCTGGCGGCACTTCCTGCCCACGCTCGAAGACCGGTTCCCCGAGGTCGACGCGACGGTCGAGGAGGCCTACGAGGCGGCCAATCAGGTGTACGACGACAACCTCATCCGCGTCGAGGCGGACGAACTGACCTACCACCTCCACATCGTCATCCGGTTCGAACTCGAACGCGACCTCATCGCCGGCGACCTCGCCGTCGAGGACGTGCCGGAGGCGTGGAACGACAAGTACGAGGAGTATCTCGGCATCCGGCCGGACACCGACTCCGAGGGCTGTCTGCAGGACATCCACTGGGCGTACGGGAACTTCGGCTACTTCCCGACCTACTCGCTCGGCTCCATCATGGCCGCCCAACTGTTTTCGGCCGCAGAGGAGGAAATCGACGACCTCGACGGGAAACTGACCGACGGCGAGTTCGACGACCTCCGGGAGTGGCTCCGGGAGAACGTCCACCGCCACGGCCGGCGCTACGAGACGAACGACCTCGTGAAGCGAGCCACCGGCGAGGCGTTCGCCGCCGACGACTTCCTCGACTACGTCGAGTCGAAATACGGCGCGCTGTACGACCTGTAAGCGAGCGGAACAGTCCGCCGCAGTCGCCCGATTTTCGACGACTCGGAGTCGTCGTAGGAACTAAATAGGGGTATGCCATATCATACCATGTATGGCCTCAGCACCCAGTGACGACTTGTTCGACCAGTTCTTGACCGACCGCGGTCACGAGACAGAACCGGCACGCTGGGACCGATCCTATAACAAGTTGCAGTGCCCCGACTGCGGGGCCCTGCACGACATGGGCGCGGCGACCTGCTCCGTCTGCGGGTGGGTGCCGGAGGCCTGACGCGTCCGAACTGACCACGCCACGAGCACCTGTTCTCGACGGTTTCTCACCCGTTCGGTGAGCCGTCCGCGAACGCCCGGCGAGTACGCTACTCCGGGCGCGTTCGCCCTCGTCCGAAGCACGTCGCTTATCACCGATAAGACCGTGAACGTGCACAATG
The DNA here is from genome assembly GCF_000336975.1 of Haloferax sp. ATCC BAA-644. Classification (NCBI taxonomy): domain Archaea; kingdom Methanobacteriati; phylum Methanobacteriota; class Halobacteria; order Halobacteriales; family Haloferacaceae; genus Haloferax; species Haloferax sp. ATCC BAA-644. The sequence continues at coordinate 66,575 of NZ_AOLF01000035.1, read as the reverse complement.
AGCGAATCCGACGTGACCGTCACCCGGCTGTTCGGCGGCCCGGGAAGCGGGAAGACCACGGCCTTGCTCGACAAGGTCGAGGAGATTCTCGAACAAGACGGCGTCACCATCCGCGACATTCTCGTCGTCTCTTACACCCGAGCCGCGGCGGCCGAGGTCCGCGACCGGCTCGCTGAGCGACTCGACATCAACCCCCGGTCGCTGAAGGGGAACGTCTCGACGATGCACGCGAAGGCGTACGAACTCTTGAGCCTCTCGCGGAACGACGTGGTCGGCGAGAGCGACAAACAGGAGTTCTGCGAGGAGTACGGCATCGAGTTCGAAGACGAGTACGGCGGCGCGGGCCGCCGGACCGCCCGCTCGACCACCATCGGCAACAAGGTCATCGCCACGAGCCAGTGGCTCCAGCGCACCCGCCGTGACGTGTCCGACTGGTACGACGTGCCGTTCCAGTGGAACGTCGAGGAGGTCCGCCTCCCACCGGAGGTCGACCCGAACGCCCAAGAGGGCAACAAGTACACCCCGACGTGGCCCTCCGACGACGACCGCATCGACATCCCCGAGGCCATCCGCGCGTGGCGCGCCTACAAGGGCGAACACGGGCTGGTCGGATTCGCTGACATGCTCGAACGCGTCAAGCAGCGCGCGCTCGTCCCCAACGTCGACTACCTCGTCATCGACGAGTTCCAGGACATCACGACCCTCCAGTACGACGTGTACGAGGAGTGGAAGCCCCACATGCGGGGCGTCCTCATCGCCGGCGACGACGACCAGGTCGTCTACGCGTGGCAGGGCGCGGACCCGAACCTCCTTCTCGACGCCGAACGCGACAACGACGAGATTCTGCCGAACTCCTACCGCCTCCCGTCGAACGTCCTCAACGTCGTCAACCGGGAGATTCGCCACATCGACAAGCGACAGGAGAAGGACCTCAAGCCCCGCAAGGAGGGCGGCGCGGTCGAGGCCGTCGAGAGCCCGTCGATGCTCGAACTCGCCCGGAACGTCCGCTACACCGTCGAGAAAGACGAGGGCACCGTGATGGTGCTGTTCCGCGCGCGCTACCAGATGTTCCAGTTCATCGACGAGTTCCTCCCGTCGGGCATCCCCTTCTCGACGCTGACCGACCAGCGCATGTGGACCGACCGGCTCACGCAGTACGTCCGCGCGGTCGAGGCGCTCGACGCCGAAGAGCCCGTCAACGGCTTGGAGGCCCGCCGCCTCGCGGACATGCTCCAGGACTCCGCGTTCGGCACGAACGACCGCGACGACCTCTTCGACGCCATCGACGACAGACAGGAGGAAGTCGGCGTCGACGACATCACGAACATCGAGTTCACGCCGAAGGAAATCAAGAACTTCGCACCCTTCGCCCCCGACAGTTCGTCCGCGAGCGACATGGTCCGCAAGGTGACGAGCTTCCAGCGCAAGTCAGTCAACGCGTACTTCGGCGGCGGCTACGAGGAGATGGACCCCAGTCGCGTCCGCGTCGGCACCATCCACTCCGCGAAGGGTCGCGAGGCCGACCACGTGTTCATGGCGACCGACCTGACCGAGAAGGTGGTCGAGCAGATGGCGGCGTCCGTCTCCGACGAGGAGCTCGAAGCCCGCGGCATCGAGGAGTTCACCGCGACGACGAGCCCCGTCCCGCTCATCACCGACAACGAGCGCCGCGTCTTCTACGTCGGGATGTCCCGCGCCCGCGAGCGCCTCATCGTCCTCGAAAACCTCGTCACCGGCGCGCCGACGCTCCCCATCAGCGTCCTGCTCCACAACGAGATTCGCGAGGACCCCGCGCAGGAACTCGTCGACGACGCGCAGGAACTGCCCGCGCCCGAACCCGAGGCGTAACGTCCCGTGCGAGGGAGACCTCGCGGCGGCGACGCCATCGACGCCGCCGTGTCCGAGCGAGACGCCGTCGGCTTCGTCGCCGTCTCCCGCGGTGCCGACCCGACGAGTCGCTACCTCACCGGCCGCGCGTTCGACTGCGACCTCGTGTTCGTCCGCGTCGACGGCGAGACGCATCTCAGAGTCCCCTCGACCGTCGAACCGCCGTCGCTCCCGGTCAGCTCGATCCGCGTCGACGACAGGCCGCCGGGGACGGCCGCCGCGGCCGTCCTCGCGGAGCACGCGGCCGACGCGACCGAAGGGACCGTCCTCGCGCCCCGGACGATTCCGCACGACGCCGCGCTCCACCTCGAAGCGGCGGGCTACGACCTCGCGTCGACCCCGGCGGTCGAAGCCGCCCGCGCGGTGAAAGACGACGCCGAGCGCGACGCTATCGAGGCCGCCCAGCGCGCGGCGACTCGCGGCGTCGGTCGCGCCGCCGCGATACTGGCGGCGGCGACCGTCGAGGAAGCCGATGACCGCGACGGCGACAGTGGCCGTGAGGGCGACGGCGGCGACGGTGACGACGAACAGTCCGTCCTCCACTGGGACGGCGCGCCCCTGTCCACCGAGCGACTCCGCCGACAGGTGAACGCGACGCTCGCGGCCGAGGGCGTCGATGCCGCGGGTGCGACGACGATTCGCGCGGGAACCCGCGGCGACGGGGGCGAGCCGATCGAGCTCCGGTCGGGCGAACCGATAGTCGTCTCGGTCGGCCCGCGCGGGCCGACCGGCTACCGGGGCGCGCTGGCCCGCACCTTCGTCGTCGATCCCGACGGCGGGTGGGAGCGCCGAGCGCACGTCGCCTGCGACGCCGCCAGAACGGTCAGTCTGGTCGAGGCCGACCCCGGCGACGACGCCGGCTTCCTCGGGAGCGAACTCCGGGCGGAGACCGCCGCGTTCGGCTTCTCGATGGCCGACGAGGTGACGAGAGACGTGGGCGGCGGCATCGGCCTCGCGGCCCGGGAGAACCCGCCGCTCGACGGCGACCGAGAACTCGTCGCCGGCAACGTCCTGCGGGTCCGCGCCGCGGTCACGCACCCGGACCACGGCCGGGTCGAACTGACCGACGTGTTGGTCGTCGGTGACGACGGGCCGCGACTGCTCGGCGCCGCGCCGACCGGGCTCGACCCGAGTCGCTGGTAGTTACTCCTCGTCGTCCGGCTCTTTCGCGACGCCGCCGACGACTTTCTCGGCCGCGAGCGAGGGGAGGTCCTGCGGCATGGTGAGGAACTTCGGGAGCGCGACCATGAGCACCGCGAGAAGGAGCATCGAGCCGCCGAAGACGGTCCGCCCGTCGGCGAGGAGCGTGAGGCCGAAGCCGCCGACGGGGATGGCGAAGATGAGGGTCGCCGCGAGACCGACCATCTCCATGATTCCGAGTCGCATCGCCCGGGGCTACACCGCGGGCGACTAAAAGCGTCGCGACCGGCCCGTGGGCGCGAGCGCCGGTGGGGCGAGTGAGACGGGCGACCCGTCGCCGCGACCGACAGTCGCGCGGGGTAGCATTAAGCCGCCGCCGAGTCGACTGCCCGCATGGTCGCCGTCACGTCCGGAATGCTCGTCGTCTTCGCCCTCGTCGTCGTCACGATGGCGCTGTTCGTGACGGAGGCGGCCCCGCCGGACGTGACGGCCATCGGCGTCATCGTCGCGCTGGTCGTCCTCGAACCGTGGACGCGAGTCGACCTCCAGACGGGGCTGTCGGGGTTTTCGAGCGCCGCGACGATTACCATCCTCTCGATGTACGCCCTCAGCGAGGGGGTTCGACAGACCGGCGCGATTCGCGTCCTCGGCGACGCGGTCGCCTCGTTCACGAACGGCAGCGAGAGCCGACTGCTCGCCGCGGTCGTCGGTCTCACCGGCCCCATCGCGGGCGTCGTCAACAACACGCCGGTCGTGGCGGTGTTCGTGCCGATGGTGTCGGACCTCGCGGACCAGGCGAACGTCTCGCCGTCGAAGCTCCTCATTCCCCTCTCGTACGCCTCGATGCTCGGCGGCACGCTCACTCTCGTCGGGACGGCGACGAACCTCGTCGCCAGCGAGGCCTACGCCGAAGCCACCGGACTGCCGCCGTTTTCGATGTTCACGTTCACGCCGCTCGGGGCGCTCGTGTTCGTCGTCGGCGCGGGCTACCTGCTTGCGGTCGCGCCGCGGCTCCTGCCCGAGCGAATCGAGCCCGGGAACCGAACCGGCAACTACGGCGTCGAGCCGTTTCTCGCCCGCGTGCTCGTCCCCGCGCGGTCGCCGCTCGTCGGCATCCCGGCGGGCGAGGTCTCCGACGACACCTACCGCGACCTCAACGCGGACATCCTCGACGTGCTCCGCGGCGGCGAACACTTCATCGCGGCCGACTCCGACCGCGAGGTGGCCGCCCGCGACATCCTGACCGTCCGGGGCGACCCCGCGACGATTCGGCGCTTCTGCGACCTCGCGGACCTGCGATTTCTCCCTCGCGCGTCGGTCACCGACGCCGAACTCGACCGGCCCGACCGCGTGGCGCTCGTCGAACTCGTCGTCCCCCGAGAATCCGGCCTCGTCGGCGAGACCATCGGCGGCGCGCGACTCCGCGAGCGGTACGACGCGACCGTGCTCGCGGTCCGCCGGCGCGGCGGCGACCTCATCCGCGAGCACTTCCGCGACGTGGACCTCCGAGCCGGCGACTCGCTGCTCCTCCAGACGACGAACGAGACGGCGCGGTATCTCCGCGACAGCGGCGACTTCGTCGTGACGAGCGAGGTCGCAGACGAGTTCATCGAGGACAACGGCGGGCTGTCGCCCACGGCGTTCCGGGCGTTCGCCGTCGTCGCGGCGGTCATCGGGCTGGCCGCGCTCGGCGTCGTCCCCATCGCCATCGCCGCGCTCGGCGGCGTCGCCGCGATGGTCTCGCTCGGCTGTCTGTCCGCGAGCGACGCCTACGACGCGGTGAGCTGGAACGTCATCTTCCTGCTGGCGGGCGTCATCCCGCTCGGCCGGGCGCTCCAACTGACCGGCGGCGTCGCGCTCATCTCTGAGTTCGTCGGCGTCGCCGCGACCTACCTGCCCGTCATCGCCGTGGTCGCCGCGTTCTACCTGCTCACGGGGCTGCTGGCGAACGTCATCACCCCGGTCGCGAGCGTCGTCCTCCTGCTCCCGGTCGCCATCGACACCGCGTTCGGCCTCGGTGCCGACCCCTTCGGCTTCGCGCTCGCGGTCACGTTCGGCGGAAGCACGGCGTTTATGACGCCCATCGGCTACCAGACGAACCTCATGGTGTACGGGCCGGGCGGCTACCGATTCACCGACTACCTCCGCGTGGGCGCGCCGCTCCAACTCCTGCTCGCGGTCGTCACGACCGCCGGCATCGCCCTCATCTGGGGCGTGTAACTCACTCGGCCCGGCTCTCGCCCGCGCTGCGACGCTGGTCAGTCTCCGCCCGGACGCCGCCCTCGCCGTTCGAGGGGTCGTATCCCGCGGGTCCGGCGGGGAGCGTCTCGGGGTCGTCGACGCTCAGCCCCGTGGTGACGAGCAGTCGGAGGCCGCGGCGGACCGGCATATCGAGCTCACGAATCTCGTCGGGCGAGACCATGACGAGCGCCCCGGCGGTCGGGTTCGGGCTGTGCGGGACGAACACGGTAAACAGGTCGTCGTCGGAGACCTCCGAGACCGACGGCGGAGCCTCGTTCGTGACGAAGCCGATGGAAAACAGCCCCTCGCGCGGGTACTCGACCAACACCACGCGGTCGTAGCCGGCGGTCGGTTCGGTGAGCGACTCCGACACCTGCCGGACGCCGAAGTAGATGGTGCGGACGAGCGGCAGGAGCCGAACACCGCGCTCGAAGCTCCCGAAGAGCCGCTGACCGAGGCTCATCGACGCGAGGTAGCCGAGAAGCGAGATGGCCACGGCGATGGTGAGCGCCGACAGCACCTGCGAGATGAAGACGATGTCGCCGGAGTAGTTGAGCGCTCCGGCGAGGAAGGGCGTCACCTCGCGGACGACCGGGCGGAGCGCGGCGGTGATGCGGTTGAACGCGAACTGGAGGACGAACACGGTCACGGCCAGCGGGGTCACGAGAATGAGGCCGGTGACGAAACTGCTCCGCAGTCGGGACAGAACGTCCATACCGACTCTCCGGACGATGACGGTAAAATTGTATGGGCGAGAGTGTCACGAAAACGTGATGAAGAACGGAAACGATAGGCATTAACTGCACCCGACCGAAGCCGCGGGTATGTTCACGGGAATCGTGGAGGGGCCGGGCGAAATCGTCGCTGTGACCGACACCGACGGCGGTCGCCGCCTCCGCATCCGAACCGACCTCGCGTTCGACGACCTCCACCACGGCCAGTCAATCGCGGTCTCGGGCGTCTGCCTGACCGTCGAGGCGTTCGGTGACGACTGGTTCGAGGTGTTCCTCGCGGCCGAAACCGTCGAGAAGACCTACCTCGGTGATGCGGTCGAAGGCGACCGCGTCAACCTCGAACGCGCCCTCGCGGCCGACGACCGCTTCGACGGCCACATCGTGCAGGGCCACGTCGACGGGACGACGACGGTCACGAACGTCGAACGCGTCGGCGACGACTGGTTCTTCGAGTTCGACCTTCCCGAGTCGCTGGCGAACTACGTCGTCCAGAAGGGCTCGGTCTGTCTCGACGGCATCAGCCTCACCGTGGCGGACCGCCGCGAAGGCACCTTCGCCGCGGCCATCATCCCGACGACCTACGACCTGACGACGCTCTCCGAAAAGGCGGTCGGTGACCCGATTCACGTCGAGGTGGACGTGGTGGCGAAGTACGTCGAATCGATGCTCGACGGCTACGCCGAGCGGTTGGTCGTCGAGTAAGCGGGAGAAGGACGCGGTTCGTCTCGCTCGCTTTTTCGCGCCGTCGCCGCCTCGCTTCAGTCCTCGAACTCAGTCTGCTCCGAGCTGAACGACGCCGCGCTCGGACCGGACGCGTGGGCGCTGTGGTAGGCCTGACTGTACCGGCGGAGCTTCCCGATGAGGTAGAGCCCGAAGACGCCGTCGTAGATGATGACGTAGACGAGGAAGGCCGCGAGACCGCCGAGGCCGGTTATCCCCGCGATGACGGTCGAGCCGAGGCCGACCGTCGAGTTGTACGTCGCGTGGACCAGCGCCGCGAGGATGAGGCCCTTGATGACGATGGGGCCGGCGTTCTCCTTGTTGAACTTGGCGAGGCCGAGGTAGTAGCCGGCGATGGCCGAGTAGATGACGTGTCCCGGCCCGGCGAGCGCTCGGACCGCGGTAATCGTCCCGCCGGCGGCGATGATGCCGACGCCGCCGGAACCCACATCGAGCCCTGAAGAGCTGAGATTCCGAGTGATATACAGCGCGTTTTCGATGGTGGCGAAGCCGAGGCCGGCCATCGCGCCGTAGACGGCCCCGTCGATGACGGCGTTGAAGCTGTCGTGAGAGTAGGCGTACAGCCTGACCGCGAGGAGCTTGACGGTCTCTTCGACCGGCCCGACGACGAGGAAGTAGAACACGACGCTGCCGAGGAAGCCGAGCGCCAGCTGGAACTCGCCCGCGATGGTCTGGCCGACGTTGCTCAGAAGCGAGTTGAGAATCGCCGCGAACGTGGCCGTGAGGACGCCGAGGAGGAACGTCACCACGAGCATCGAAAGCGGCTCGTTTTGGGTCACGTCGGAGTAGTAGACGTAGCCGGCGAGCGCGAGCGCCGGCAGCGCCGAAAGCAGGGTGAGCGCGCCGACCTGCGGGTCGGTGAGCGCCGAGAGGCCGCCGATACCGACGAGGATGAGCAGCGCGGCGAGGATGACGACCACTCGCGTCGACGCGACCAGCAGCCGGTAGAGCGCGACCGCCAGCCCGTCAACCGAGGTTCGTTCCTCCCACGTGGCGATGTCGTAGAGGTCGTCCGAGCCGTCGGACGCCTGCTCGACTGGGTCCTGCTGGTCCATTACGTGGCATAAAGGGTATTGCGTCTGGTAATAGCTTCGGCCACGGCATCCCGTGACATGGGGGGCGGAGGGTCGACAGTCGGATGGCTGGCGACCGGCGACCGGCGACCGACTGGTCGACGGCCGACCGTACGACGTTAATGCCTCCGCTCCGAAGGGCGGGTATGCACTTCGACCCCCGCGAACAGGCGGCGCTCCGCGAGGTCGGCCTCGACACCGACGACCTCCGGGCCGCGTCGGACCTCGTGAGCGACGCAGTCGAATCGGACGCAGACGCCATCGCCGCGTTCTTCGGCGACGGCGGCACCGTCTACTCGGACATGGAGATGGCCCACAGCGCCACCGACGTGCAGGAGCACGTCGTCGACCACGTCGACCTCTACACCCACGGCGCGGAGCTCCGGGGCTACCTCAAGTTCGACTCGTGGGGCGTCCCCATCGAGGGCGGCCGCGTGCTCTCGGAGGGGAAAGTCGAACTGACGCTCGGCCCGACGGTCGACGCCCGCGTCACCTTCGCCCGCGACGCCGACGAGCTATGAGAGTCCGCGTCCGCGGCATCTACGCCACCGCGCTCACGAGCGTCTTCCTCGACGACGGCCACGACGTGGTGCAGGCGTCCGGGCCGATTCGTGAGCGCTTCGACGCCGAGTTCGACTCGTCGGACCACGACGTGTCGGTCGAGACGACGCGGAACCGACAGGGCGTCGGCGCGACCGGCGCGCCCGAGGCGGTCGCAACGGCCACCGAGCGCCTCTCGGACCTCGGCATCGACACCTTCGCGTGGGACGACCCCGCGCCGACCGGCGCGGTGTTCGACGCCCGCGTGACCGACACCCTCGGCGGCGGCGCGGTCTGCGACCTCGGCGAGACCGAGGGCTACCTCTCGTACGGCGACATCGACGGCCGCGTCGAGGTCGGTGACGAGGTCCGCGTGCAGGTCGCGGAGTCGGCCCCGCCGTGGGCTTCCCGCCGCGCCGAACTGACCGGCGAGGTCCGCGCCGTCGCGGGGCTGGCGACGCTCGACCCCGATTCGGAGGGCGTCCGCGTCGACACCCGCGACGAGGCCGCCGCCCGCGAACTGGCCGGCATGACGGACCTCCTCGGCGGCGACCCGCCCGAGGGCTGGGGCATCCGCTGGCACCGCGACGCCGTCGACGCCGACATGAGCGCCCTGAACGACGCGCTCGACCGGGCCGCCGAGGTGGCTGAGGAGCTCGACGACGCGCTCTCCGAACCCGTCGACGCCCCGCGGCCGGTCGCGGCTCCCACCGCGACGACGTGGGTCTGGTTCGGTCGCGAGACCCGCTTCGAACTCGATTCCCAGCGCCGGGCCGTCGAGACGACGATGCCCGGCCACCACCGGACGAAGGCCGCCTCACCGAAGGCCTCCGCCGGCGTCGACCTCGCGGAGGCGCTCTGCGAATCGGTCGGCGACGGCGAGTTCCCCTTCGACGTGGTGACCGCGCAGTTCGGCCCGCTCGAAGGCGACGACGTGGAAATCGGCCACGGCAAGCCCGACGGCCGGCTCATCACGCTCGGCTCCGGCGAGGTGACCGAACGCGACCCCGAGGGGACCGTCGAACTCCACCGGGGCATGAGCGGCGGCGGCACCTACGACGCCCTCGGCGTCGACCGCGAGGCCGGCGACGTGGCGGTCACGAAGTTCCGAGAGGGCCGGTGGTGGTACCCGACGGTGTACCGCGATTCCGACGGCGGTATCAAGGGAACCTACGTCAACATCTGCACGCCCGTCGAGTGCTTCCCCGACGAGATTCGGTACGTCGACCTGCACGTCGACGTGGTGAAACACGCCGACGGGACGGTCGAACGCGTCGACGACGACGAACTCGATGCGGCCGTCGAGGCCGGCCACATCTCGGAAGAACTGGCCGAGAAGGCGCGGTCGGTGGCGTCGAGTCTGGAGTCGGCGCTGTCGGGGTAGGCGCCGAAACTTCGGAAGACGGTCAGTCGTCGTTGCCGGGGAGGACTCGGTCGTCGTGGTGGCGGGAGGCGTCGGCGGCCGATAGCTGGGCCGGCAGACGAACACCCCGCGAAGGCCACACGGAGAGGAGCGTGAAAAAGACCGATATGGTCATACGGTCGACACGACTGGATACGTATTGAGAACCGCGGAACGGGGTGCTCGTGTCGGAGGGAACAGTACGGCTACGACCGAAGGGAGTAGCCGCCTTTTTTGGTCCAGATTTTTTGGCGGGGTTCGAGGCAACGACGTTGCCGAGGACCCCGTGAAAAAAGGTGGGCTAGAAGTGCCCCGGTCCCTCGTCGCCGTACTGGAGTTCGCCGCCGCGGCCGCCCTCGACGGTGCTGCTGCCGTGGTCGCCGGAACTGGGGACCTTGACCTGCACGTCGGTGATTTCGTCGAACGTCATGATGAGGTCCGACTGGATGTTCTGGGCGGTGATGTTCGAGATGCCGCACCCGGCGCACGCACCCCCGAGTTCGACGACGACTTCCCCCGATTCCGCATCGGCCTTGCGCACGACGCTGTTGCCGCCGTGCATCTGGATAATCGGCATCTGACCGACCATCCACGTCTCGACGCGCTCTTTGAGGCTCTCCGACTCGTCGCTCATACCCCGATGCTTCGAACCCCACGGATTAGAATGAAACGGTTCTCCCGACGCGCCGGCCGGCGAGAGAAAGGCTGTCTCGGTCGTTCGTGATAGACTCGACGCGGGAACCACGCGGTGCGGTGTTCCCGTCGACGCTCTCGGGCGCGAGCGTCGGTCGCCCTCAGTCGCACCGCTCGCGACGGCGGACCAGCCAACCGGCGACGCCGAGCGCCGCCGCGCCGACGCCGAGTCCGAACCCCGGCGCGTCGGTCGTCGAGGTCGACGATTCGGGTTCGGACGCCGGCGCAGCCGCCTCGCTTCCGGTCGGGGGCGGCGTCGGCGTGTTGACGAGCGATTCGGTGGTCGGCTCCGCCCCGAGCGTCGGCGGGTCGCGCTGGTCCCCGGCGTGGTCGGGGAACGTGTAGAGCGCGGGCGACGCGCCGTCGACGCCCCGGCTCGACGCGACGAAGACGCCCTCGTCGGCGAACGGGTAGGCGTACTGCGCGGTCCAGAAGCTCGCGCGCTCGGGGTCGCGCCACCAGGCGAGTTCGACGGGGTCGGCCGGGTCCGACACGTCGTGGCGCTTGACGCCGCCGCGGTACCACGAGGTGTAGAGCCTGTCGTCGCGGAAGTCGAAGTTGTGCGCCGTGGTCCAGACGCCGCCGAGCGTCGGGTCCGGGCTGGCCGGCGGCTCGATGGTCGAGAGCCGCTCCGGGTTCGCGGGGTCAGTCACGTCCCAGAGTTCGACGCCGCTCGGGCCGCCGACGAGCTCGGTCGTCCCGTCGTCGCGGTCGACCTCGATTGCCCACGACTCGACGCCGACGCCGAGGAGGTCGCCGGCGTCGTCGGTGGCGACGTAGTGGTGGTTACCGGGCGGCGTCCGCCGCTCGCGGTTGCGGCCGCGAGGGGTTAGCGCGGCGATTTCCTCGGGGTCGCCGGGAGAGACTGCCCCGAGGACCGACGGCGACGCGGGGTCCGAGAGGTCGACGAGCCACGTCCCGGCGTCCCAGAGAGCGACGTGCGCGACGCGGTCGTGAACCCACACGTCGTGGACGGACCGCATCGAGGGCGGCACGTCGGCCCAGCGGTCGTCGGCGTCGACGACCGACCAGCGGCCGAGTTCGTCGCCGGAGTCGATGTCGAGGACGACGAGCGGATTTCGGTCGCCGTCGTTAGCGGTCAGATACGCCCGGCCGTCGGCGGCGAAGCAGTTGTGGATGGGAAAGCCGGTCTCGTGGAACGCGATTTCGTCGGGGTTCGCGGGGTCGGACACGTCGACGACGAGGACGCCCGCCGGCGCGCCCGGAATCGGGTTGGCCGGGCCGACGACCAGCAGGGTGTCCCCGTCGAGTTTCGCGTCGTAGAGGCCGCGGAAGGGGCCGTCTTCGCGGTCCGAAAGCGGGTCGCGGCGCTCGGCGAGGAGTTCCGGGCGGTCGGGCGCGGAGATGTCGACGACGGCGTAGCCGCTGGTCGCGGCGACGAAAACGGTCTCGCCGTCGGCCGACACGACGGCCTCTTTCGCGCCGTCGATGTCGATGCGGCCCAGCGGCTCGAAGGGACCGGGATGTGCGGTGGCGGGGCGGGAACCGGCGACGGCAGCGGTCGAGACGGCGAGCGCGCTCCCGCCGACGGTGCGGAGGAACTGGCGGCGGTCCACGGTGACTCTGCGGGTGCCGAGGGGAAAAATCGGACGGAGGTGCGGGTACTGAAACGAGCGAGGACCGCTCAGTCTGCACTGGGTTGCGTGAGAACTGAAGCGACGCCGGCGGGGATGGGTGGGTGGGTGTGGGTGGGTCATCCCGGCGGCGTCGGTCGGTCGACGATGGTGGTGGGGGGTGTCGACCGGTCCCGTTCTAGGCTTCCGGTGGAACGCCCGTGCACCGTGCGGTTCGACGAGAACGGGGAGACGCCGACCGATGCGCCGAATGACTCGGCGTCGTCGGGTGCACGTCATCGCGTTTCTCGACCGGGGTTATAAGATTGCGCCACCGAGTATCAATCGAGATAATTCGGTTGTGGTGACAGGAAGTGCCGCGTCGCAGCCGCGAGCGGTCGCCGGTGCCACCTGCGCCGAAACCCGCGAATCCTCGCGGCCTCACAGCCGCGAGCGGTCGCCAGTTCCACCGGTCATCGCGCTCGCCAACGCCCCCTCGACCACGACCTCGTCGCCGAGCGTCGTCAGTTGAATCTCGGGGATGTTCGACATGACCATCTCGCTCATCTGTTCTCGGATGGGCTCCAACACGAGGTCCGGGTTGTTGAGCGCGACCGCGCCGCCGACGTAGATGATGAGCGGCGCGTACGCGTGGACGATGTTGGCGACGCCCATCGCGTTCCAGTGGCCCAGTTGGCTGATGATGTGGTCTGCGAACTCGTCGTCGCCGGCGTGTTCGAACACGTCGACCGCGGAGAAATCGGGGTCGGAGATGGGGAGCGCGGTTTCCACGGGGTCTTCCTCGTGGAGTTCGCGGGCGTACTTCGGGATGTTGTTCCCCGAGCAGTAGCCCTCCCAGTGACCGTTGTGGCCGCAGCCGCACGTCATGAAGCCGTGCGGGTCGAGCGTCAGGTGGCCGACCTCGCCGGCGTTGCCGTCCCAGCCGGCGAGGACGTGCCCGTCGACGCAGACCCCCGCGCCGATACCGGAGGAGATGGTGAGGTACACCATGTCGTCGGGGTTGCGGTCGGAGTGGAACCGCTCGCCGATGACGCCGGCGTTCGTGTCGTTGTGCAGGTACACCTCGTCCGTCTCCAACAGCACCGAGAGGGGACCGGTCAGCGGGATGCGGTCGATGGTGTCCGGGAGGTTCGCCGGGTTCTCGACCGCGCCCTCGGCCAGGTCGAGCGGGCCGATTGCGCCGATACCGGCCGCGACCGCGTCGCTCGGGTCGATGCCCGCCTCGGCACACGCCTCGCGGACGACGCCGAGGACCGCCTCGGTGACCGCGATTCCCGTCGGGCCGCGCGGAGTGTTGTCACGGGCCTCTCCGAGGACGGTTCCATCGTCGTCGCCGACCACGGAACGGACGTTCGTCGCCCCCAAGTCGACGCCCACGTAGTACGCCATCGTTCCCATAGGGATGCGCCCACCACTTAACTAAGCGGGATTTTCGGTAGATTTACTCGCGGCGATGTAAGTCCCGGGTCGGGGTTACCCGGAGTTGTTGGTCGGGAGTTTGGGGATGAGCCACGAGAGGAACGAGTCCATGCTGCGCGACTGTATCCAGACGGTTCCCGGGCCGGTGAACGTACAGACGAGGCCCTCGCCGCTGAACAGGGTGGACTTCAGGCCGCCGACGCGCTCGACCGAGAAACTCGTGGTTTCGTCGAAGGCGACGATGTGGCCGGTGTCGACCGTGTAGCGTTCGCCCTCACCGAGTTCGACCTCGTGGATGGCCCCGTAGCTCGACAGGAAACTGTCACCGGTGCCGGTCAGTTTGAGCAGGAACAGCCCCTCGCTCCCGAAGAAGGTCTTCGCCCCGCCGAAGGAGGTGTCGAGGTCGAGCGCGGGGTCGGAGGCGATGTACGACCCGGACTGCACGTACAGGGTCTCGTCTTCGAGGCCGTGGTGGACGATGTCGCCCGGCAGCGGGGGCGCGAAGGAGACCTCGCCCGCCTGCCGCGCGCTGAACGTGTTCTGGAAGAACGACTCGCCGCCGAGGACGCTCCGCTTGAGCGACCCGAACAGGCCGCCTTTCGCGTTCGTCTCGATGTCGATGCCGTCGGAGTAGCTGACCATCGCGCCGGCCTCCGACCGGAGCGACTCGCCCTCGTCGAGCGAGACGGTGAGGAGGGCGAACGACGGGCGGTAGTCGATGGTGTGGTCCATGCGGGAGTTGACGGCGCGCTAAGATATGTAGTTGCCTGCGAAAATCGGGAACATCGAGGGGTCGCGCCGCCCGCGACCCGTCACTTGGTGTCCGCGCGGACGAACGTCACCGGGCACGACGCTTCGAGCATGACCTCCTGTGCGACGCTCCCGAAGACGGCCTTGCCGGTCGGCGAGCGCTTCCGACCGCCGACGACGAGGCGGTCGGCGTCGACCTCGCCCGCGAGCTCGACGAGTTTCTCGCCGTGGTGGCCGACTCGGCCGTGGATGATGTAGTCGATGTCTGCGTCGTCGAAGCGGCGCGTGAGTTCGCGGACGGTGGCGTGTCGTCGGGCCACGTCGTCCGCCGAGACCTCCTCGGCCGTGATATCGAAATCGAGGTTGTCGAGCGCGTCGTCGTACTCGTCTTTCGTGAAGACGTGCCCGATGACGACCGTCGCGCCGGTCGGCCCGGCCACGTCGATTGTCTCCTCAGCGAGTCTGTCGATGCGCTCGGCGTCGCCCGCGCCGACCGCGAGCAGGATAGTTTCGATAGCCATACCAGTCCGTTCGTCCCGGTATCACTTAACCGTGCCGGAGATTTTTACTCGAACCGAAGTAAAAATTCATATTCGACCGTGCTACGGTCGCTCGCACTGAGTGTGTCACGAGGGAGCGATATGTGCGTTTCGCTGGCAGCGCGGCCGCTCGGCGGGCGACTGCGTGAGAAAATCCGGACCACGTCGGACGGCTCAGACGTCGGGCGCGTCGTCTTCGACCGCGCGCTTCATCGAATCGCGGCGGGACTTCGCGTCGCGGCCCGTCGCCTCGAGGAGGAAGTCGTTTTTCGCGCTGACGGCCTCGCCGGCGGCTTCGAGGTCTTCGGGAGCGAGGTCGGCCGGGTCGGCCTCCTCGAAGTTGACCGCGAGTTTGTCTTTCTTGCCGCTGTACTTGACCGCGCCGGCGACGATGCGGGTGAACACGGGGTTATCGGGTTCGCCGACGACGTAGAGGTCGCTTCCCTTGAACTCCTCGGTGCCGGTGATGGGGCCGAAGTAGTCTTCGACCGTCGCTTCCATGTCCGGAATTCGCTCTTCGAGCGTCTCCCCACGACGCATCTTGTACTCCTTCATGGACGCCTTTTCGACAGGGTACGGTTTACCTGTTTCGCGACTCCGCGACGCCTGCGAGGGCGTGCCGCGGTCAGGACTCCCGCTCGGCTATGTAGCCCTTTTTACACTCGGGACAGATGTCGCCGGCCCGCATCGACGACGAGGACGCGCCGCGGGCGTGGCCGCAGTTCGGACAGTAGTACTCGACGGCGTCGTCGGGGGCTTCGTTGCCGACGTTCGACTCGTCGGCCCGGACGAAGTCGTCTTCGTCCTCCGCCTCGACGTACTGCCCGTTGGCCTGCTGGCTCGACGAGCCGTCGTTCTCGGGCGTCAGACCGCCGCCGAACGAGACCGAGACGGGCTCGCCGTCGTCTGGCTGGGCGTTCCAACCCTCGTCGTCGCCCGGCGCGTCGGGCCACGCGCCGCGTTCGCGGGTCCGGCTCCCTTCGGGCTCCGCCTCGGCGTCGGTCTCGACGCCCGCCTCGGCGTCCGCGTCGATGAACTCCGCGTCGTCGCCGTCGGCCGGCGGCGTCGGGTCGTCGGTCTCGACCTCGTCGACCTCGTCGGGCCACTGCGTTCGGTCGCGGGTGGCCGACTGCGATTCGTCGTCGTCGAGGATGATGCCGTCGTCGGTCACGGGCGGCGCGTCGGCGGTCCCGGCGTCAGCAGTGCCAGCGTCGGCGCTCGCGGCCGGCTGGGCGTCGGGCGTATCCGCGCTCGCGGCCTCGGTCGGCTGTTGCGCCGCGGGGTCCGGGGTGGCGTCCGCGTCCGTCTCAGCGGCGGGTGCGGCGTCGGCTTCGGCCCGCGTCTCCGCGTCCGGAGCCGTCTCGATGGCGGCGTCCTCGGCGTCGGAGACGCCGGGCTGCGGGTTCGCCGGCTCGAAGCCGGCGGCCGCGGTCTCGGCTTCGCCCTCCGTCATCCCGACCTCCTCGGGCGTTCGGATGGCCGTGACCTCCTTGTTCTCGCTGATGACCTGTTCGTGTCCACACCGCGAGCAGACCTGTATCTCCCGAATCGAGACGACCACCTCGTCGCCGCGTTCCTCGCGCTCCCGTTCCGTCTCGGCGTCTCCGTAGGAGTGCCCGAGAAGACGGCAAGTAAGTCCCATTACGCGAGGATTCCGGGATTCGGAAACAAAAAGCTACCCCCTGCCCGTCGGACGCCCGTCAGACGGGCGGTACAAGTAAACAGGAGGCGAACGATGTACCCGCTATGAGAGCGAGGCGGGAGTTTCGGAACCGCCGCGACATCGAGGTCGCGGTGCTCGACGCGCTCGTCGACCGCCACGACGAGGGGATGACGGTGTTCGAACTCCGTGCCGCCGTGGACGCCGACATCGACACCATCGAAGAGGCGCTGTCGGCGCTGAAAGACGAGAGCCTCATCGTGGTCGAAGAGGCCGACACGGGCGTACTCATCCACGCCGACGAGCGCGTCGTTCCGGACCCGAGCGAAGCCGTCGAAGAGGACGCGTCGCTGTTCGAGAGACTCCGCGAGCGGTTCGGGCTCTGAGCGCGGCGACGCGGAGCACAGACTCGTTTTGACTACCCGCCCGCGCACCGCGACCGAAAACCGGGACGGCCCCGCACCAAAAGCCGGGGGTGTCGTCCGGGAGTGGGAGGGTTTTACGCGCCGAAGGCGAAACGGGGAGTAATGACACTCGTCGCCGACATCCACGAGGCACACGGTGCGACGTTCGAGACGCGCGGCGGAATCGAGGTCGTGAGCCACTACGGCCGCCCCGAGCGGACCCACCGCGCCGTCAGAAACGGCGTCGGCGTCATCGAACACGGCTACGGCGTGGTCGTCGTCGAGGGCGAAGACAGAGTCGACTACGTCGACAACGCGGTGACGAACACCGTCCCCGACGAGGACGGCGAGGGCGTCTACGCCCTGCTTCTCGACCCCGACGGCCGCATCGAGACGGAGCTGTACGTCTACAACGCGGGCGAGCGCCTGCTGATTTTCACCCCGCGGAACCGCGCCGAACCGCTCGTCGAGGAGTGGGGCTCGAAGACGTTCCTCCAGCGCGTCAAGATACGCGACGCCTCCGACGAGTTCGGCGTCTTCGGCGTCCACGGCCCCCAGTCGACCGAGAAGGTCGCGAGCATCCTCTCGGGAGCGGGCGCGCCGGAGCCGGAACTCTCCTTCGTCCGCGGCTCCATCGGCGGCGAACTCGGCGTCACGGTCGTCGCCTCCGACAACCCGACCGGCGAGGAGGGCTACGATGTCATCTGCCGCGCGAAGGACGCCGAAGACGTGCTCGACGCGCTCTTGTTCTACGGCAACCCCTCGGTCCCGGTCGGCTATCGGACGTGGGACAGCCTCACCGCCGAGGCGGGCACGCCGCTCTTCGAGTCGGAACTCCGCGGCAACGTCCCGAACGTCGTCGGCGTCCGCAACGCGCTGGACTTCGATAAGGGCTGCTTCGTCGGTCAGGAACTCGTCTCGAAGATAGAAAACCGGGGGCGACCCTCGCGCCGACTCGTCGGCTTCCGCGCCGACGCCCTCCCCGACGCGGGTGCCGAGGTCACGGCGGACGGCGAGTCGGTCGGCACCGTCACCCGCGCCGTCGAGAGCCCGATGCTCGACGCGCCCATCGGCTTCGCGCTCGTCGACTACGGCCTCGACGCCGACGCCCTTGAAGTCGCGGCCGACGGCGACCGCGTCGAGGCGACCCGCGAGTCGCTGCCGTTCGTCGAGGGGAGCGCGGTGTCGGCGCGGATTCCGACGTATCCGGGCGAGAACTAGACTCGGTGTGCTTGGCGGCTCCCGGCCGTCTCAGAGCAGTTTCTTCAGGTGCTCGCGCGAGAAGAACGAGCTCGGCTTGTCCATGTGGACGCCAATTTCGCCCGACAGCGACCGGAGGCCGACCCGCTGGAGCCACTCGGGGAAGGAGTAACACCGGCGCACGAGGTGGCCCAGCCGAATCTCCCGCGAGAGTTCGTCGCGCCACGCGTCCTCGTAGGCCGACAGCGTCTCTGGGTCGTCGGGGTCGATGGTCGCGGCGGCGATGTCGGCCGCGGTCATCCCGTAGAGGATGCCGCCGCCGGTGAACGGCTTGGTCTGTGCGGCCGCGTCACCGATGAGGAACGCCCGGCGGGTCGTCGTCCGGTCCGGCGGGCCGATGGGGATGGCTCCCGAACAGAAGTGCTCCGTCTCCACGTCGTAAGTGTTCGTGAGCGCGTCGAACATTTCGTTGACCTCAGCGCCCGGCGGGGCCGCGAGGCCGTACTCGACGCCGGCGTCGCCGCGGGGGATGCGCCACGCGAAGAATCGCGGGACCGTGAGGTGCACGTCCACGAAGTCGCCGTCGTCCGGCTCGGGGTCGAACGCGAGGACGCCGTGGAGCGTCTCAGACGGTTCGGGGAGGTCGAGCGCCCGGCGGACCCGCGAGGTCGGCCCGTCGCAGCCGGCGACCATCTTCGCCTCGAACCGGACGGTGCCGGCCTCGCCGGCGACGCTGGCGGTCAGTCGGACCCGGTCGTCGAGTTCCTCGACGGCGGTGACGGTGTGGCCCTCGCGCACGTCCGCGCCGGCGTCGCGAGCGCAGTCAGCGAGGATGCGGTCGAGTTCGACGCGGTCGATGACGTTCGAGACCTCGCTTTGCTTGTAGAACGGGTAGGCTTTCGAGTTCGGGCCGCCGACGCGGAAGTTCGCCCCGTAGATGCGGTTCTGAAACAGGCGGTCGCGCGCCTCGTCGGGGACGTACTCCCAGATGTCGGTGCTGACGTGGCCGGAGCACGCGAGGGGCGTCCCGACCTCGCCTTTCTCCAGCGCGAGCACGTCGTAGCCCGCGTCGGCCGCGCGGCGGGCGAACCGCGCGCCGGCGGGACCGACGCCGACGACGGCGAAATCGTACATGGTTGGGCGTCGCCGCGCCGACCCATGAATCTTCTCGCTTCGGGCGGCGGCGCGAACCGACCGAAAACCGCCCGACTACCCGACGACCGCCAGCCCCGCGGCGGTTCGTCGCGTCCCGTCCCACGGAACCTCGATTCGGTCCCACGAGTCACCGAAATCGGTCGTCCGATAGAGGCCGCGGTCGTTCGCGGCGTAGCACTCGCCGCCGCTTTGCCCGGCGGCCAAGACCGCGCGGGTCGCGCCCGACCCGGTCGGCAGGCCGGTCTCGTCGAGGCGGTCCCACGACTCGTCGCCGTCGCCCTCGTCGTCCGACGCGTCTCGCCTGCGGTAGAGGTACGCCGCCGCCGACCCGACTCGGTGAGCGCGCATCGGCCCGGAGGCGGCCGTCAGAAGCGCCGAGTCCGGGTCCGCGGGGTCGACGACGACGCTCCAGCAGTAGCCGTGGCCGAGCCCCGCGGTCGGCGTCGTCCACGTCTCGCCCGCGTCGTCGGTCTCGGCGTAGCCGTCGCCCGCGGCGACCCAGAGGCGGCCCGGTCGGTCGGGGTGCGTCGCCATCGAGTGCGTGTCTCGCTTGCTCGACGGTACGCGGTCTTGCCATGTGTCGCCGCCGTCGAGCGAGCGGACGAGCGCCCCGGCTTCGACCGCGACGAACAGTCGGTCGGCGTCGGTCGGGTCCGGCTCTATCCAGCGGACGTGGTGGGTGTGCGGGCGGGGCGGAAACGCCCACGACGACGCCGAATCGAGGGTCGAAAGCGGCGCGAGTTCGGCCCACGTCTCGCCGCCGTCGAGCGAGCGGAAGAGCGCCGAGGGTTCGGTGCCGGCGTAGACCACGTCGGGGGCGGCCGGAGAGACGGCGAGGCTCGTCACCGACTCGGGGAGCGGGTCGGTGCCGACCGCGTGCCACGACGCCCCGCCGTCGGTCGTTCGGAAGACGCCGGCGTCGAAGGTCCCGCAGAACGCTCGGTCCGGCGCGCGCGGGTCGGCCGCGACGCACTCGATTCGGTGCTCGCCGAGTCGCCGGCGGGTGGTCGAGTCGTCGGGCGACCCCGTGACCGCGAGAACCGCGCCGTTGGCGGCGGCGTAGAGCTGCATGGGTGACGTAGGCGCTCGGCGGTGAAAAACGCGGGTGTGGAGCGAGTCGCGGCGGGAGCGACGACTACGACAGGCCCCGGTACTCGGTGGCCCGCGCACTCGTGGGCGTCGGCTACTGGTGGTACCGGCGGCGCTGAAGGACGGTCGATGTTGAAAAAAGTCCGCGGACGCTCAGTCGTCGGCCGGCGACGCGGGGCCCGGCATCCCCCCGGGCGTCGTCGGCTCGCTGACCCACGCCTGCCACGCCATGATGAGCATGGAGACGATGAGACAGACCCCCCACAGGAACGTCGTCGGAATCAGGAACGTCAGCCCGAAGCCGACGCCGACCCAGATGGTGAGCGGTAACAGCCACTGCCCGACGACGAACAGCCCGCTCACCGCCGCCCGGAGTCTCCCCGTCAACGCGAACGCGTCCACCGCGAACCCCATCACGACCGCGAGAATCGACAGCACACCCAAGTGCGCGTGGCCGCCCACCAGCCACGACGGAACGCCCCCAGATTCCAGCAGCGTGTACTGGTACAGTCCCACCACCATCATCGTCGCGAGCCCGAGGAACCCCGACGTTTTGAGTATGCGTGACATACACATGGGTAGACGCGAAACGGTCGGAAATGTCTTTCCCCGGAGTAGTTTGATTGGCGAAAGCGTCTCGCCCGGCGAGCGGTCGTCGGCCGAACCGAGCGTGAAACGAAACGTCGGGTTACGGCGACGCGCGGCTCAGTCGTCGTCGGTCGCCACTTTCGCGGGCTTGCGGCGGTCCGACCGCGGCCCCTCCTCGTCCACGTCGGGGAGGTAGTCGCGGAGGTACCGACCCGTGTGGGAGTCGGGGTTCGCAGCGACTTCCTCGGGCGTGCCGCTGGCGACGATAGTGCCGCCGCCCGCGCCGCCCTCGGGGCCGAGGTCGACGATGTGGTCGGCGTTCTTCACGAGGTCGAGTTCGTGTTCGACCACGAGCACGGTGTTGCCGTTGTCGACGAGGCGCTGGAGCACCTCGATGAGCTTCCGCTCGTCTTCCTTGTGGAGGCCGGTCGTCGGCTCGTCGAGGAGATACAGCGTGTCGCCGGTCTGTTTCTTGCCGAGTTCCTCGGCGAGTTTGACGCGCTGTGCCTCGCCGCCGGAGAGGGTGGTCGACGGCTGGCCGAGCTGCATGTAGCCGAGGCCCACGTCGTGGAGCAGTTGGAGGCGGCGGCGAATCTGCGAGTTCGCCTCGAAGAAGTCGAGCGCCTCGTCGACCTCCATGTCGAGCACGTCGGCGATGGTCTTGTCCTTGTACGTCACGTCGAGCGCCTCGGCGTTGTAGCGCGCGCCGTTACACTCCTCGCAGGGCACGTACACGTCCGAGAGGAAGTTCATCTCGATTTTGACGTTGCCCTGTCCCTTACAGGCCTCGCAGCGGCCGCCCTTGACGTTGAAGGAAAAGCGGCCCTTCTGGTAGCCGCGCTGTTTCGAGAGCTTCGTCTCGGCGAACAGCTCGCGGACGTAGTCGAAGACGCCGGTGTACGTCGCCGGGTTCGACCGGGGGGTGCGGCCGATGGGCGACTGGTCGATGAGCCGCACCGTCTCGATTTCGTCGTAGCCCTCGATGGCGTCGTGCTCGCCGGGGTCGACCGAGGTGTTGTCGTTCATCCGCCGGGCGAGCCCCTTGTAGAGAATCTCGTGCATCAGGGTGGACTTGCCCGACCCCGAGACGCCGGTGATGGCGGTGAACGTCCCGAGGGGAAGCGGCACGTCGAGGTCGTCGAGGTTGTGCTGGCGCGCGCCGCGGACGACGAGTTCGCCGTCGCCCTCGCGCCGCGCGTCGGGCACGTCGATGTCCTTGCGGCCCGAGAGGTAGTCGGCCGTGATGGAGTCGTCGGCCGCGACGATGTCGTCGAAGTCGCCCTGCGCGACGACCTCGCCGCCGCGCTTGCCCGGGCCGGGGCCCATGTCGATGATTTCGTCGGCCCGGCGCATCGTCTCCTCGTCGTGTTCGACGACGATGAGCGTGTTGCCGAGGTCGCGGAGGCCTTCGAGCGTGTTGAGCAGCTTGTCGTTGTCGCGCTGGTGGAGGCCGATGGACGGCTCGTCGAGGACGTAGAGGACGCCCACGAGGCCGGAGCCGACCTGCGTGGCGAGGCGGATGCGCTGGGACTCGCCGCCCGAGAGCGTGGCGGCCTCGCGGTCAAGCGTGAGGTATTCGAGGCCGACTTCGGTCATGAAGCCGAGGCGGGCGCGAATCTCCTTGAGAATCTCCTGTGCGATGGTGCGGTCGCGCTCCGAGAGGTCGCTTTCGAGGCCCTCGAAGTGTTCGAGCGCGCCCGCGATGGTCATGCGGTTGACTTCGGGGAGCGTCGTGCCGCCGACGCGGACGTGCCGGGACTGCGCTTTGAGCCGCGAGCCGTTGCAGTCCGGACAGGTCGTGACGGCCATGAACTCCTCGATGTGGTCGCGCGTCCGGTCGGAGTCGGTCTCGACGTGGCGGCGTTCGAGGTTGCCGACGACGCCCTCGAAGGGGTGTTCCTTGTGGCGCGTGCCGTTTTTCGTCGTCCACTCGAACACCACGTCCTCGGTGGTGCCGAACAGGAAGGCGTCCTGCACCTCGTCGGAGAGCTCCTCGAACGGGGTGTCGACGCTGACGCCGAAGTGGTCCGCGACGTTGTCGAGCTGACGGCGGTAGTACGTCCGGTTGTAGCTCCACGGCTCGAAGACGTGCTTGAGCGGCTTCGACGGGTCGGTGACGACGAGGTCGGGGTCGACCTCCTTCGCCTTGCCGAGGCCCTCGCACTCCGGGCAGGCCCCGTGGGGGCTGTTGAACGAGAACGACCGCGTCTCGATTTCGGAAAAGCGGAACGACGAGTTCGGATTGCCGAGTTCCTCGGAGAACTCGACGACGAGGCGGTCGTCGCCCTCGCCCGCGAGCGACCCGGTCGAACGGGTGTTGGAGGCGAAGGGGAGATCCTCGGGCGGGTCGGGGACGATGAGTTTGAGGACGCCGCCGGCCTCCTCCAGCGCGGTCTCGACGGAGTCAGCGATGCGGGAGCGCGCCTCGGGCGCGACTTTCACGCGGTCGACCACCACGTCGATGGTGTGGTCGTAGTTCTTGTCGAGTTCGGGCGTCTCGAACGAGAGGTCGAACTCCTCGCCGTCGACCTCGACGCGGGCGTAGCCCTCGGAGACGAGGTCCGAAAACAGGTCCTTGAACTCGCCTTTCTGGTCGCGGACGACCGGCGCGACGACCTTCGCGCGGGTGCCCTCGGGGAGTTCGAGAACCTGATCCACCATGTCCTGTGCGGACTGCTCGCCGACTTCTTCGCCCGTGATGGGGTCGTACTGGGTGCCCACGCGGGCGTACAGGAGGCGGAGGTAGTCGTGGAGTTCGGTGACGGTCCCGACGGTCGACCGGGGGTTGTTGGCCCCGTTCTTCTGGTCGATGGAGATGGCGGGCGAGAGGCCCTCGACGGCCTCGACCTTCGGCTTGTCCATCTGGCCGAGGAAGTTCCGCGCGTAGGCCGAAAGCGACTCGATGTACCGCCGCTGGCCCTCCGCGTAGACGGTGTCGAACGCGAGGGAGGACTTGCCTGACCCCGACAGGCCGGTGACGACGGTGAACGTCTCGCGGGGGATGCGAACGTCGAGGTTCTTGAGGTTGTGCTCTTCGGCACCGCGAACCTCGATGTAGTCCTTGCTCATTCGGACGACTCTAGGAACGAGAGGACCGAATAGCCATCGGTTCGGGCCGTTCGAGCCGCATCGCTCGCGTCTGCGAGTCGGGGAGAAACAGGTGCGTAAGCGGGGCGTCGTCCGCCGGCGTCAGCCGTTGAGCTTCTGCCGCGAGATAGAGATGCCCGTGGGCGTGATGACGATTTGGTCGTCGCCTTTCTGGACGATGTCGCCGTCGACCTCGCGCGCGACCTGTCGGAGGTCGTCGATGATGTGCTCCATCGTGCTGTCGGAGGTCGTGTGGCGGGTGATGTCCGCGATGACCAGATTGCCGTCGTAGACGGCGTCCTTGATGGCGATAACGTCCTGCTGGCCGCCGATTTCGGCGATGTGAACCGAGAGGCCGGCGTCGCCGCGAGCGGTGTCGAAGTCGTCGAGGTCGAGTTCGACGTAGTCCTCGGTCGTTCGGGAACCACCACCACCGAGAATCTTACTCATGATACCCATAGGACGTAGAGAGGCCACAACGGGGTTAGTTCTTACGTCAGACGAGTGTCCGATTTCAGACAGGTCTCGCCCCGACGACGCGCCGAATCGCCGGCAGGACCGTCGCGAGCGCGTGCGACCGTGGAGTCGGCGGTTCCCACGGGCGTCCGACGCGCGCGGGGCGGCCGCGGCGTTTCGCCGGGTGTTTTTAGCCAGCGGCGCGCGGGGGCAGACGAACACGATGACCTTCAGCATCTGCGTCCGCGAGTCGTACGTCGACGCCGACGGCGACGACCAGCACCGCTTCGGCGTCGCCGTGACGACCCGTCTGCCGGGCGTCGGCGCGCTCTGCCCGTTCGCAACCGAACACGGCGCGGTGGCGACACAGGCGCTGACGAACGTCGAACTCGGGGAGAAAGGCATGGACTATCTCGAAGACGGCCTCGCCGTCGACGACGCCTTACAGGCGCTGTTGAACGCCGACGACGGCCGGGCGGAACGACAGCTCCACGGCGTCGGTTCGGAGGCGACGTTCGCTTTCACCGGCGACGACTGCCTCGGCTGGGCGGGCCACCGCGAGGGCGACGCCTACACCGTCGCGGGCAACCTGCTCGCGGGCGAGGCGGTCGTCGACGCCACCGCCGACGCGTACGAGCGGACCGCCGGCGGCGACGAACCGCTCGCGAAACGACTCATCGACGCGCTCGGCGCGGGGCACGCCGCGGGCGGCGACAAGCGCGACGACCTCGCCATCCAGAGCGCGGCCGTCGTCGTGACTTCGACCGAGGACCGCGAGATGGAGCCGTACTACAACGACCTCCGCGTCGACGCGACGGAGACGCCGCTGCGCGACCTGCGGGAGACGTTCTCGATGGCGCGGGAGGGGTACGAGGCGGCGCTGGAGAAGTACGCCGAAGCGTAGCCGAGCGGAGCACACGCCGAGCCCTGAGACCGCGGCGGTCGGCTCAGACCGAGAACTCGAAGAGGTCGTCGCCGACGTGGTGGATGGATTCGACGACCTTGCCGGAGTCACCGACGAGGTCGGCCCCGTCTTCGAGCGCGCGACCCACGGCGAGCACCTTGCCGTGGGTCTCCTCCGCGATGACGACCAAGTCGCCCGCCTCGATGGACTCGTCGGCCTCGGTGATGCCGGGGCGCATCACGTCGGCCCCGCCGGAGACGAACGAGACCGCGCCGGCGTCGACCGTGACGACGTTCGTCGTCGGCGGGAACTGGTTCGCACCCTTGACCGTGAGAAACGGCTGGTCGTCGACGTACATGACCGCCGGCTCGCCGTCGACGAGGACGACCTCGTAGTCGGCGTCCGCGAACTCGACCGCCTCGAACGCGTCGCCGTCAAGGGCGACGCCGAGGGACGATTCGATGGAGTCGCACAGCGCGTCGATCTCGTCGCTTCGGAGGTGGTGGCGGGACTTGACCTTCATACCGGGTCGTGGACGCTCACGGCCGATAAATCGACCGCTCCGCATCGACCCCCGGCGAGCGTCGGCGATGACGCCCGGGCGGCGTCTGACGCGCGTCAGACCGCGACAGGATAAACTGCTAAGTACGATTGGGTCCACTCCCCTCATATGTGGCGCTCCCGGACGAACCGGGACCGGAATCGTGTCGTGTGCATCGCATGCGGTGACGCGGTCCTCCGGTCGGCGGCGCGCGAGTACGACAAAGAGGGGAACCGCTGGGAACGACACGGCAAGCGGTTCGAACACCTCTGTAAGTCCTGTTACCGGGGACTCTGCCACCAGCCCCGCGAGGAGCTCGAAGGCCTCCTCGTCGACATCGAAGCACACGGCATCTCCGACGAGGAGTTCTTAGTCCGCTACTTCGACGCGGTCAAAGAGCGGTACGAATCGCCCGGCGAGCGCGGTCGCTGAAGACGGGTTCGGCGGCCCGTCGCCGGGCCACGCAAGCGCGCGTCGACGAGTGATATCGATTCTCGTACGTCGCGGCTCGTGCCCGACACTCATTTCTCCCTGCCCCGTCTAGTCGGGGCTATGTCAGACGACGCGCAGGCGTACGCCGGGACCGCCGAAGGGCAAGGACCGGTGGAGATAGACGCCGAACTCGCGCGACACCTCCAGAACAAGCGCGAGGACCTGTTCGAGGAGTTCGAGATTCGTGACGCGTTCCCACCGGAAGTCCTCTCGGAGGCGCGTGCGCGCACCGACGGCGTCCACGAGGAGATCGAAGACGAACTCGAACACCGCAAAGACCTCCGAGACCTCACGACGTGGACGACCGACCCCGTCGACGCCCAGGACTTCGACGACGCCCTGAGCATCCGCGAGAACGAGGAGACGTACACGCTGTGGGTCCACATCGCCGACGTGACCCACTACGTCCACCCCGGCTCGGAGATGTGGGCCGAGGCCGTCAAGCGCGGCAACACCGTCTACCTCCCCGCCTACACCATCCACATGCTCCCGCCGGCGCTGGCCGAGACGGTCTGTTCCCTCGTCCCCGAGGAGGACCGCCTCGCCCACACCGTCGAGATGGAGATCAAGAAGGACACGCTCTCGTTCGAGTCTATCGACATCTACAAGTCCGTCATCCACTCCAACGAACGGCTCACCTACACGCAGTGTGAAAACCGGCTGGAAGACCCCGACCTCCCCCTCCACGAGGAGAACGCGCTGGTCTTCGACCTCGCGGACCAACTCCACGAACAGCGCAAGGAAGACGGCTCGCTCGTCCTCAACCCGAGCCGCGACCGCGCCCACACCATCATCGAGGAGTGCATGCTGAAGGCGAACAAGGCCGTCACGCACGAACTCATGTGGAACCGCGGCGTCGAGGCGATGTACCGCGTCCACCCGCAGCCGACTCCCGACCAGTGGGACAAAGCGCTCCGCGAGATCACCGAACTCGACGGCGTGAGCATCCAGTCCACGTCGTGGGACGAGCCCCGGAAGGCCGTCAACGACGCCCTGGAGAGCGCGAACTCCCGCACGCTGAACAAGATTCAGCGCGCCGTGCTGAAGGTCATGCCCCGCGCGAAGTACATGAACGACCCCTTCGGCGGCCACTACGCGCTCAACTTCGACATCTACGGCCACTTCACCTCGCCCATCCGCCGGCTGTCGGACCTCATCAACCACTGGATCGTCCACGAAAACGACGTGCCCGAGGACCTCGTCGAACTCTGCGACCGCGCCTCGGACCGCCAGAAAGACGCCGAGACGGCCGAGCGACTCTACAAGCAGTTCCTCCAAGAGGTCGGCTTGGACCCCTACGCCGTCAACAACCGCGGCATCGTCACCGTCGACGACGACGGCGAAGTCATCGACGAAAACGGCCTCCCGCCGCAGGAATAACCCGGCGGTCGCTCCCGTTCGACCACTTGTTTTTGGCCGACGAGAATCCACCGGCCGCGACTGGCGAGACGGGCGCGGAGTGACGGACTCGTAACCGAGAGGCTGAAACGGTGGCCCGCGTCCCACCGCCACGACCGCTTACTCCTCTTGTTTGTGCGTGAACAGGAGCACGTCGCCGTCGTGTTGGGTCACACAGAGGTCGAGCATCATGCTCAGTTCGAGGCTGTTGTAGTCGTTCTCGCAGACGACCAAGTCGTCGAACGGCTTCTCGCACGCCGGACAGGCGATAGAGACGGTGTTTTGGTAGGTGGTGACGCCGCCGCTGGACTCGTAGGGCGTGAGCGACGACCGGAGTTCGTCGAGTTCCTCGTCGTTCATGGACGTGTTGTGCGCGGGGCGTGCGTATAATTCTTCACGGTCGGACATCGGTCACGGTCGGACGTGACGGCGGATTGCCGACTCGCGACTGCCGGCTCACGATAGCCCGGCGTCGTCCAGCCCGCAGACCCACCGGAAGTGCGGATGGACCCACGACAGCCCCGCGGCGTTGGCCTCGACCCACGACGATGGGTCGCTCAGCC
This sequence comes from Haloferax sp. ATCC BAA-644, assembly GCF_000336975.1. Classification (NCBI taxonomy): domain Archaea; kingdom Methanobacteriati; phylum Methanobacteriota; class Halobacteria; order Halobacteriales; family Haloferacaceae; genus Haloferax; species Haloferax sp. ATCC BAA-644. The sequence continues at coordinate 38,284 of NZ_AOLF01000035.1, read as the reverse complement.
GACGCGACAGCACCTCCGCGCGTTCCTCGTGCGTGCCCTCCCGGTCGAAGGGTATCAGTTCGAGCGTCCGCGACGCGGGATTGAAAAAGACCGCCCGCTCGGTGTCCGCGTCGAGTCCGATCAGCCGCGAGCCGTTGGCGTCTCTCTGGAGGAGCGCCTGCGCCATCCGGTGTTGGTGGACCCCGCGGCGCGTCTCGCGGAGTTTCGACACGATTGCTCGAAAGAGGGCCGTCGGGTCCGACGGGGGTTCGCCTCGTCGCGTTTCCATACCGACGCCCTCGAAGCGAGACGGTAAGAGGGTCCGCCATGAGCGGAGTGAAAGTGTCGGGTTCGGCGGAAGTGAACGATGTTTCCGAGCGCGCTCGACGGCTAGGTCACGCTCGGACGACGAACAAAGCCGGTTTTCGTTCAGCAACACTGACCGGCCCGAGCGCGTCCGGTACGATGGGGAGTGGTACTTCGTTCGGGTCGCGATTGTGTAGTCGTAGAACGCGACGACTCAGTATTCGCCACGGTGGGTAGCGTCACAAAAACAGCAGTGGCCTAGGCCGTGAGGTACTGAGTGAAGATGGCAATGTTAAAACAATTCTTTGCGTGCGATTATAGTATGGAATCCCCTCCAAAAGACTTCATGCTGGGGCGGTCCAGCGCATGGTCCAGTAAATTTGGACTGGTGATTATTTCGCTACCCTCTATTGGATTCTCTGCGGTCGTATCACGGTTCCTTGGTGTCAACTCACCAGATTCAATCGTTGAACTCTTCTATTTTCTAAGCACGTTCTGCACCGTGCTTCTCATATCAATGTTCAGTACGTACTTCGTGGCATATCAACTCGGCATGGGACAGAAATGAGAAACTGGACGTGCATCTGTCCGCAACGCAGTAGTGACTCGTCGGAACCCTAAGTTACGACTCGCCGTGTTGCGTCGCGAAAATGGTAGTGGACTCGCGGGGTCCCCACGAACGAGCCTGCGAGTTCGTGGGGGCAAGCGAGTCCATTGACTGGAGTGAACGTAGTGAACGGAAGGAAATGGACTCGCGGGGATTTGAACCCCGGGCCTCTTCCTTGCGAAGGAAGCGATCTGCCACTGATCTACGAGCCCTCATTCCCACGGAGTCGTGGGATACACTTATACCCTATGTTTTGTCCGCAGTCGGGCATGCGATAGCATCCCGTTCCGTCGGGCGATTCTGCGGGCAATTGCTCGCGTGTCGAACGGAAGGTGAGATGACACGCGCCTTAGCGCTGAAGGTCAGCTCGGAGGCAGAGTCCTCCGGACGCGCGCCTCGACAGCCGCGAGTGTGACGGGCGGGCCGTCACGAACGGGCGGCCCGGGAGAGCCCGGACAGCGCCGTCGTTAGTCTTCGAGGACGATCTCGATGCTGACGTCGTTCGGAACCTGAACGCGCATCAGCTGGCGCAGAGCGCGTTCGTCAGCGTCGAGGTCGATGAGACGCTTGTGGACGCGCATCTCCCAGTGCTCCCACGTCGCCGTCCCCTCGCCGTCAGGCGATTTGCGGGCGGGGACTTCGAGCGTTTTCGTGGGCAGCGGGATCGGCCCGCTGAGGTTGACGCCCGTCTTGTTCGCGATCTCGCGGACGTCGTCGCAGATATCGTCGAGGTCTTCCGGACTCGTGCCGGCGAGCCGAACGCGTGCCTGTTGCATCGTTATCGCTCGTTGACTTCGAGCACTTTGCCGGCCGCGATGGTCTGACCCATGTCACGGACAGCGAAGCTGCCGAGCTCCGGAATCTCGGAGGACGGCTCGATGCTGAGCGGCTTCTGCGGACGGACGGTCACGATGGCGGCGTCGCCGGACTTGATGAAGTCCGGGTTCTCCTCAGCGACCTCACCCGACGCGGGGTCGAGCTTCTGGTCGATGGACTCGATGGTACACGCGACCTGCGCCGTGTGGGCGTGGAAGACCGGCGTGTAGCCAGCGGTGATGACCGAGGGGTGCTGCATGACGACGACCTGCGCCTTGAAGGTCTCTGCGACCTTCGGCGGGTCGTCGGCCGGGCCACAGACGTCGCCGCGGCGGATGTCGTCCTTGCCGACGCCACGAACGTTGAAACCAACGTTGTCGCCAGGTCCGGCCTGGTCGACTTCCTCGTGGTGCATCTCGACGGTCTTGACCTCGCCGCCGACGTCAGAGGGCTGGAAGCTCACGTTGTCGCCGGGGTTGAGGGTACCCGTCTCGATACGGCCGACCGGGACCGTACCGATGCCGGAGATTGTGTAGACGTCCTGGATGGGCAGGCGCAGCGGCGCGTCCGTCGGCGGCTGCGGTGCCGGCAGGTTGTTGAGCGCTTCGAGGAGGATGTCGCCGTCGTACCACGACGTGTTGTCGGAACGCTCGGCGATGTTGTCGCCCTCGAAGGCCGAAATCGGGACGTAGGTCGCGTCGTCGGAGTTGAAGCGGACCTGCTTGAGGAGCTTGTTGACCTGCTCCTTGACGTCCTTGTACTTGTCTTCGCTGTAATCGACGACGTCCATCTTGTTGACCGCGATGATGAGTTCGCCGATGCCCAGGGTGCGGGCGAGGAAGACGTGCTCGCGGGTCTGCGGCGCGACACCGTCGTCGGCGGCGACGACGAGAACCGCGTTGTCAGCCTGCGAAGCACCGGTGATCATGTTCTTGACGAAGTCGCGGTGGCCAGGACAGTCGACGATGGTGAAGTAGAACTCGTCCGTGTCGAACTCCTGGTGGGCGATGTCGATGGTGACACCGCGCTCGCGCTCTTCGGCGAGGTTGTCCATGACGTAGGCGAATTCGAATCCGCCCTTGCCCTTCTCCTCGGCTTCCTCTCGGTGCTGCTCGATGACGTGCTCCGGGACGGAGCCGGTCTCGAACAGGAGTCGGCCGACGAGCGTACTCTTACCGTGGTCGACGTGGCCGATAATGGCCAGGTTCTGGTGGGGTTTGTCGCTCATTGGTGTGGTCACGCGCTAAGGCGCTCTGTGGGGAATGTTTTTGCTGAAACCCCTAAAACGATTTCGATACGCGCTACGGGCCGTCTAACCGCCGTACTGCGATTTGCGGAACCATACCACGGTCGTGGAGACAGGGAGTTCAGCCGAGGTCGACAGTCGAAGAAAACGAGAGGTACGAGTCCTCTGTACCCTATTCGAGCCGAGAAACGTCGGACAAGACGGCCGTCGCTGTCTCGGGACCGCCCGCGCCGCGGCCGCTGATGTTCAGCTGCCCCGCGTGTTTGGTCTCCAACTGGACGATGTTCTGCGTGCCCGTGACCGACAGCGCGGAGCCCTGCGGAATCAGCCGCGGAGCCACGCGAACCCCGTCGGCGGTCGCCTCGCCGATGAGTCTGACCGTCCGGCCGTCCTCGGCGGCGAGGTCGAGCGCCGTCCCCGGGACGTTGCGGATGCCCTCGACCTCAGCGTCGTCGAGCGCGTACTCCGTCTCGCCGTCGGAGAGGACGTTCGCGAGGATGACGAACTTCAGCGCGGCGTCGATGCCGTCGACGTCGAAGGTCGGGTCGGCCTCCGCGACGCCGAGGTCCTGCGCCTCCGCGAGGACGTGTTCGTAATCGAGACCCTCGGCGGCCATCCGCGAGAGGACGAAGTTCGCCGTCCCGTTCAGCACGCCGCGCGCGGCGGTCACGTGCGGCGCGCCGAGGTCCGAGATGGTCGAGAGGATGGGAATCGCGCCGCCGACAGCCGCCTCGAACTGCACCGTCCCTCCGCTTTCGGCTTCGAGCGCGCGCAGGTCGGCGTAGCGTTCTGCGACCGGACCTTTGTTCGCGAGCACGACGTGGCGGTCGTCGGCCAGCGCCCGCTCGACGTGCGAGAAGCCGGGTTCGGCGTCACCGAGCGTCGTCGGCGTCGCCTCCACTAACACGTCGTAGTCGGCGTCGAACACCGCTTCGGGGTCCGCTCCGCCGACCACGCCCTCGCGTTCCTTGCGGTCGTGGACCGCGCTCGGGTCGAGACCGTCCGGGTCGACCGCGGAGGACGACGAGTCCGCGAAAGCGACGACCTCGTGCCCGTAGTCGCCCGCGAGGTCGAGCACCGAGCCGCCGACCGCGCCCGCGCCGAGCACGGCGAGTCTGAGGCTCATTGGGACCCCTCCGCGAGCGGCTCGACGACGTGCAGCTCCTTCTCGGCGGCGATGTCGCGGACGACCCCGAGCGTCTCGTCGACGCGGCCGGAGCGGACCGCGAGTCGGAGCCGGGCGCTCGACGCCTCGTCGGTCCCCTCGCGGGCGGACAGCGACAGGTCCTGAAGCGTCGCGTCCGCCGAGGACTCGATTCGGTGGAGCGTGTCCGAGAGGTCGGAGTCGACGATGTCACCGACGAGGATAACCATCACCTCTTCGCCGAAGTGCTCCGCACCGGCGCGGATGACGTTGACGCCGGCGTCGCGGAGCGCCTCGACGATACGCGCGAAGCGGTCGGGCGGGCATTCGAGGTCGACCTCCACGGGGATGTGTCCGCGCGGCGTCAGGCTCCCGCGCTCGTGGAAGATGGAAAGCAGATTCCCGCCGTTGTCGGAGATGGGCTTGAGCGCGGCCAAAAGCTGTCCGGGCTCGTCGACGAGTTCGAGCCGAATCGTGTGCGGTTTCGGCATCTCGCCGCTTCCGTCGGCCTCGGCGTCGCTCTCGCCGTCGAGGTCCTGTGCGCTCATCGCCCCACCTCCGTGGGCCGTCCCGACGCTGTTGTCCGCGACGCGCGGTTCGGTCGTGGTTTCGCGTCGTCGCGCCAGGAGTCGAGAGACGTACCCTTACGCATATCTACCCGTGATTCGGCCACGCGGTATAAGCCTTCGCAGCCGACACGGTTTGCCGACGCCGGGAGCGTGCTGGCATGTGTCACAGACGGCCGCCGAGAAGCGAAGCGAACGGTAGATGCGGCGCGGATGGGGCCGACGGACCGGGGCTATCGCTGCCCGGGTGAAAAAACGAAAGCGGCGCGAAGGGTCGCGCTTAGATGTAGTCGATAGCCTGCGAGAGTTCGAGCTTCATGCCCTTGCGCTCGCGGATCTCCATAATCTTCTCGCGCTGGAGATTGTCCGAGAGCACGCGGAAGCCGGCGTTTTCCGTGTTCCAGGAGGCGCGACCTTCCGTCGCGGAGCGCACGTCAGACGAGAAGCCGATCATCTCTTCGACGGGCGCGATACCCTCGATGACCATGAGGTCACCTTCCTGGTACATGTCGTCGACGCGGCCGCGGCGACCCTGAATCTCGCCGGAGGCCGAGCCCATGTACTCGGACGGAACGTCGATGCGGACGTTCTGGATGGGTTCGAGGAGCTTCACCTGGCCCGCGATGAGCGCGCGGTGGACCGCGTCGCGCGTCGCAGGGATGACCTGGGCGGGACCGCGGTGGATGGTGTCCTCGTGGAGTCGCGCGTCGTGGAGGCGGAGGAGCGTCCCCTGAACGGGTTCCGCGGCGAGCGGACCGTCGTCGAGCGCCTCTTCGAGGCCCTCGATGACGAGTTCCATCGTCTCGTTGAGGTGCTGGATACCCTTCGTGTCGTCGATGAGGATGTTCGTCCCGTGGATGTGTTCGACGTTCTGGGACGTGTCCTTGTCCATGCCGGCTTCCTGGAGGGCCTCGCGGCGCTCCAGTTCGGGCATGTCCATCGAGATTTCGCCGAGCTTGATGGAGTCGACGATGTCCTGCGAGAGGGGTTCCGCCGTGATGTAGAACTTGTTGTGGCGGTTCGGGGAGACGCCCTCGACCTCGTGGGACGAGCCCTGGACCTGCTCGCGGTAGACGACAATCGGCTCACCGGTGCGGACCGGGATGCCCTGGTTGTCGCGGATGCGCTGGGTGATGACTTCGAGATGGAGTTCGCCCTGACCGGAGATGAGGTGCTCGCCCGTGTCCTCGTTAATCTCGATGCGGATGGTCGGGTCTTCCTTGGCGACCTGCTGGAGCGTCTGGATGAGCTTCGGCAGGTCGTCCATGCGCTCTGCCTCGACGGACTTCGTGATGACGGGCTCGGAGATGTGCTCGATGGACTCGAACGGCGTCATCTCGACGGACGAGACGGTGGAACCCGCGATGGCGTCACGGAGACCCGTGACGGCCGCGATGTTCCCCGCGGGGACGCCGCGGTCGAGTTCCTCGCGCTCGCCGCCCATGAACACACCGACGGACTGGACGCGATTCTTGCCCGCGGTCCCGGAGACGTAGAGCTCCTGGCCCTTGCGGATGGTACCGGAGAACAGGCGACCCGTCGCGATTTCGCCCGCGTGGGGGTCCATCGAGATGTCGGTCGCCATGAAGACGACTTCGCCGTCGTCGTCGACTTCGCGCATCTGGCGCGCGAGGTCGGACTCGGAGTCACCGCGCCAGACCGTCGGGATACGACGGGGCTGGGCGTCGAGCGGGTTGGGGAAGTGCTCCGCGACCATGTCGAGGACGACGTCCGAAAGCGGCGTGCGCTCGTGGAGTTCCTGGCGGTCGCCGCCGCGTTCGAGTTCCATGATGTCGCCGAAGGAGATGCCGGTCTCCTCCATCGACGGCATGGAGACGCCCCACTTGTAGAGGGCGGACCCGAAGGCGACGGTCCCGTCTTCGACGGAGACCGTCCAGTCGTAGTCCTTCTCCTCGGTCATCCCGCGGATGAGCTCGTTGACGTCGGAGATGACATCGACGAGACGCTTCTGCATCTCCTCGGGACCTTCCTGCAGTTCGTTGATGAGGCGGTCGACCTTGTTGATGAAAAGCGCCGGCTTGACGCCCTCGCGGAGCGCCTGACGCAGGACCGTCTCGGTCTGCGGCATGGCACCCTCGACGGCGTCGACGACGACGAGCGCGCCGTCGACGGCGCGCATCGCGCGGGTCACGTCGCCACCGAAGTCGACGTGGCCCGGCGTGTCGATGAGGTTGATGAGGTGGTTCTCGCCTTCCCATTCGTGGGTCATCGAGACGTTTGCGGCGTCGATAGTGATGCCGCGTTCCTGTTCGTCTTCCTTCGTGTCCATCGCGAGCTGCTGGCCGGCAGTCTCGTCGGAGATCATGCCCGCACCCGCGAGGAGGTTGTCGGAGAGGGTCGTCTTACCGTGGTCGACGTGAGCGGCGATGGCGATGTTCCGGATCTGCTCCGGCTTGTCCATCAGTTTCTCACATTCCTGGACGATCTTCTTTCGTCGGCCCATTATACAGGGGTCTACCGGCAGGAGGGNGATCTGCTCCGGCTTGTCCATCAGTTTCTCACATTCCTGGACGATCTTCTTTCGTCGGCCCATTATACAGGGGTCTACCGGCAGGAGGGTCAAAAGAGTAGTGTTTTTGCCGAGCGGATTTTCCATTTTCAGCCGTCCTACCGCCGGGGTATGAGCAGTTTTGTCACGATAGGCGCGACTGTCCGCCGGGCGCGAATCTCGTCGCCGCGCTCGGCGCAAGAGTCATGTTGGTTGATAACATTCCTCAATTTGAATGGACCTCCGAGTCGTCGGGGGCGCACCGGCAGACCCGTTCTTGAGCGCCGCCGACCTGTTCGAAACCGAGTTCGAGCTTTCGTACCCCGTGTTCGTGCGCGTGCGGGACGACCCCGACTCCCGAACGTGGGCCGGCCACTATCAGGACCGTCACGTCCTCAACATCTCCCGGCAGGCCGCCACCAGCGCGATGGCCCGCGAGCTCGCGCTCCACGAGCTCTCGCACATGGCCCGAAACGAGGAAGGTCACGTCTCGCACTATCAGTCGACGCGCGAGGCGGTCTTTCTCGCGCTCGCGGGCCGGACCGTCGAGCGCCGAAAGCTCGCGCACTGCTATCAGATTGCCAACCACTGCAAGGACATCTACGCCGACGACCTGACGTTGTCTGTCGCGCCCGCGGACAAACTCGTCCAGTTCCTCGAATCGCAACTGGCCGCGGCGCTCGCTGACCGACCGCAGTCGCCCGCGCGGCCGGGCTCCCGACTCGTCACCGCCGGGTCGGACCCCGACATCACGGCCGTGAACGCCGCGTTCGCGCTCGCGCTCGTGGAGCGACACGACCTCGTCGAACCGGACCACCGGCTGTACGACCTCGCGCACGCCGCGGCCGACGACGCGCCGTCGGTGTCGCTCGACACGTTCAAAGAGCGGTTCCGAACGCTCGCCGCCGACCCCTCGAAAAGCGAGTACCGCCGGACGCTCGTCGACGTGGTGAAACGCTACGTCGTCAACCCCGGAGTGGCGGCCGACTGAGCACCGCGCACCGACCGCGAGCGGACGGGCGAACGCTCCGCGAGCGTGGCGTACCGGCGTACGGCGTCGCCACTCGGCGCAGTGAAAAACGAAAGAGAGTGGAGAGATTACCGGGCGGCTTCCGCGACGCGCTCTTTCTCCTCTTTCTGGGAGATAGCGTACGTCTGGACGTCGTAGTCGGCCGCGCCGATGAGCTGCTGTGCGAGCGCCTCGGCGGCGGTGGTCGTCGTCTTGTAGGAGCCGCTGAGCGTGCCCTGCGCGATGAACTTCAGCGCCTCGTCGACGCGGCGCTGCGGGGCGACGTCGACGGCCTGCGGGACCGAGATGCCGCCGTACTTGAGGCGGACGGTCTCCTCGCGGGGACCGGCGTTCTCGACCGCGCGGATGAGCACCTGCACGGGGTTCTCCTCGGTGCGCTCGTTGACGATTTCGAACGCGTCCTTGACGATTTTGCTCGTCTTCTGCTTGTGTCCCGTGTTGTCCTCGGTCTGCATCAGGCGGTTGATGAGCCGCTCGACGATGCTGATTTCGGACTTCTGGAACTGCTTCGAGGCGTGACGGCCCATCGTGTGGGCGATGGGCGTCGCCTTGATGTACCGGCTCATGCTGGGGTCGGTGTACTCCATCTCGGAGACGTCCCAGACGCCGAACAGAAGCGCGTTCTCTTTCGCTTCCTCGCTGCTCGCGGGGGACTCGGGCTCGGGTGCGTCGCTTTCCGACATGGTTAGCGCACCGGCTTTTCGGCGTTCCCGCGGACGAGTTCGATCATCGAGACGCCGTTGACCTTCTCGACCTTGTAGTTGACACCCGAAAGGTCGCCCATCGCGCGACCCTTCGCGCCGCCGATACCGGCGATGGTGACTTCGTCGTGCTCGTCGATGAACGAAATCGCGCCGTCACCGGGACAGAAGGCGGTGACCTGCTTTCCGTTCTTGATGAGCTGAACACGGACGCATTTCCGAATCGCCGAGTTCGGCTGCTTTGCTTCGATACCGACCTTCTCGAGGACGATGCCGCGACCCTGCGGGGCACCCTCGAGCGGGTCGGACTTCTTGCCGAGACCGCGCTCACGGCGCGCGTACTCAGAGTCGGACCAGCGGCGCTTCTGCCGGTCCTGCTTGAGCTTGCGCGCGGCGTATTTGCCGTTCGCCATAGTGAACAACAGTTCCAGATGGAGCTACTTAAGCCTCCCTTTTTGAATCCGACGAGACGGCTTCAGGAGCGATTAGCGACCCCTAAGGAGGTATCTGAGGTCGTTTCATAGATTCGAACGACGGCACCTCCGCGTCGAAGAGGGACTAAACCGCCCGGAGATAGTGTCGTTTCACCCACGCATGCGAACGACCGCCACACCGGAAGGTTTTGGTCTCGCGGGCGGCTCACTCGCCGTCGCGGTCGCCGACGAGGTCCACGTCGAGGCGACCGCTGACCTCCCGTCCCGACGCCGGCCCGAGCGTCAGCCCCTCCTCGTCGAACCGTCGCTTGACGCGCCGTCGGTACTGCGAGCGAACATCGACGAGATTCGCGTCCATCGGCGAGCCGACCCAGAACTCCGTCTGGAGCCCGACCGAACTCCCGGCGAACTCGACGATGCGCGCGGTCGGCTCCGGGTCGTCCAGCACGCGGTCGTCCTCCCGCGCCGTCTCGACGAGTTCGCGGAGCGCCAGTTCCGCGTCGTCGGCGTACGCGATATCGACGCGTTCGGTGATTCGGTAGCGCTCTCGGCCGTACGGGCGGGTGAGGGCGTTCGTCGTGAGCTCCGTGTTCGGCACGGAGATGGTCTCGTTGTTCACCGTCCGCACGCGCGTGACCCGGAAGTCGACCGCCTCGACGACGCCCTCGCCGCCCGGCCACGATATCCAGTCGCCGACGTTGAAGTCCGGGTCGGCAACGAGAAAGAGCCCGCTGATGAGCGCGCCGATGACCTCCTGTCCGGCGACGCCGACGACGAGCGTCAGCGCCGCGACGATGAGCGCCGTGTCCGTGAGCACCGAGGCGTAGCCCGCGCCGACGACGCCCGCAAGCGTCGCGAGCGCGATGACGACGGCGTGCGCGTAGGTCTCCGTCGCCGACTGCAACGTCGGGTTGTTCCGGTTCCGGGCGCTGACGAGTCGCGTCACGCCGGGGACCAACAGCAGCCGGCCGACGAGATAGACCGCGACCGCCGCGGCGGCGAACCCCGCGGTCGCGCTCGCGAGCTCCTCGTACTCCGAGAACTGCGTCGGGTCGAGTTGCCCGGCGGCGACCCCGACCGACAGTCGTGTCGACGACATGCGTAGCTCGCCGTTCGGTGGGGACAAAAACGTGTGGTCGAGTCGGCCGCCGCGTTACGTCAACTGGATGTCGTCGATGTCGTAGTGGCGACGCGCCAACTCGCGGGCGGTGTCGATGGTCTTCCCGCTCGCGCCGATGGCGACGCCGCGGTCGGCTTCGGCGACCTCGACGTACGCGACGGTGTCGTTCTGCCGCGAGAGCGTTACGTGTCGGACGGCCGCCGGCGCGAGCGCGCTCGCGACGAACGCCTCCGGCGTGTCGGCGTCCTCGACCAGTTCGACCGACCGACCGATTTGTCGCTCGACCGACTGGACGGTCCGTCCGCCCGGACCGATAGCCGTCGCCATATCGCCCGCGGCGACGAGGAAGACGACCCGGTCGTCGAAGACGAGACAGTCGTGGGCGGTCGCCTCCGTCTCCTCCTCGAAGAGGGCGATGAAGCGCCGGGCCGTATCCGACAGCGTAACTTTCATCGTCAGTCGTCGGACGGTTCGGGTGCCGCGTTGGCGTCCGCGTCCTCGACGTCGAGCGAGCCCATGCGGAGGTCCACGTCGCCGGTGCCGATAGCAATCGGCTTGCCGACGATGACGTTCTCGATGACGCCGTCGAGGTCGTCTTCCTCGCCGTGGATGGCGGCGTCGAGCAGGTGGTTGACCGTGACCTCGAACGCGGCGCGGGCGAGGACGGAGTCCTTCGACCCGGAGATACCGTGACGGCCGATGGATTCGATGGTCCCGTCGTTCGTCATGATGTCCGCGACGAGCATCAGGTGGCGGATGTTCACGTCGTCGAGACCCTGCTCGCGCAGCGTGTTCATCGTCTCGTCGATGATGGCTTCGCGGGCGGCCTCGATACCGAGCTGTTTGTGCACCTCGTGGATGTTGTTCGAGGTGGTCCGGGAGGCGTCGACGCCCTCGATGGCGAGCGCGTCGCCGAACGCCGAGCCCTCGGTGTAGAGGACGAACTCCTCTTCGTCGGTGTCCTCGTTGTTCTCCTTCCGGATGACGACGCGGGAGACCTCCTCGATGCCCTTGAACACGATGTCGCGCAGCTCCTCGACGAGTTGGAGGAGCCGGCGGTAGCTCGGGCTCTCGGGGCCGAACTCGATGAGCGTCCCCTCGCGGCGGGTCTTGATGCCGAGCGCGTCCTCGATGGTCTCGGCGATCTCGCTCGCGACGACGCCCTCGTCGTCGTACGTCGGCCAGCGTTCGAGGAGCGTCTCGTCGTTGAGGTTGACCTGCACGACCATGTCGGCGACGTTGGTCGAGATGTCGCCGAGCGCCAGAATCTTCGTGGACTCGATGTTCCAGACGACCTGGTGGGCGAGTTCGCGGTTGTTCGCGTACTCGTCTTCGAGGTACACCGTCATCATCGGCGTGTCGGGGGTCTTCCGCGCGTCCACCAGTTCGATGAGCCGCGGCAGCCCCTGCGTGACGTCGATTTCGGCGACGCCCGCGTAGTGGAACGTGTTCATCGTCATCTGCGTCCCCGGCTCACCGATGGACTGCGCCGACACCGTCCCGACGGGGTCGAGCGGGTCGACGCGGGTGTCGAGGTAGCGCGCCTCGACGGCCTGCGCGATTTCGCCGGCCTGGTCGAGGGTGACGCCCTCGCGCTCTTCGATGGTCTGGTAGATGCGGTCCTTCAGCCGTCGAGACAGCTCTCTGGACTCGACGACGTCGACGATGGCGTCGTCGACGAACTCGTAGTCGGCGGTTGCGTCGGTATCAGTCATCGGATTCGACCCCCGCACGGGCGTCGACACGCGGTTCGGCGTGCTCGGAGAGGTTGGTCGGCGGTGCGCGCTCGCCGAGGAAGCGTTCCTTCTCCTCGTCGGAGCTGAACTCCGAAGTGAGGATGCGGTCGGCGATGTTCTCGACGTCGATCGGCGTCTCGTCGTCCGAGGAGACCTTCACGGGGCTCGTGCCGTCCTCACCGAACTCGAACTGGACGATGGTCCCCGACGTGTCGCGGACGGAGCCGTCGTACTGCGCTTCGAGTTCCGAGAGAGCGTTGATGAGCCGGCGCTGCAGGTAGCCGGACTTCGAGGTCCGGACTGCCGTGTCGACAAGCCCTTCGCGACCACCCATCGCGTGGAAGAAGAACTCACGCGGCGTGAGGCCGGCGCGGTAGGAGTTCTCGACGAAGCCGTGGGCCTCGGCCGAGAGGTCGCCCTTCTGGTAGTGGCTCAGGGTGCGGCCCTCGTAGCCGCGGTTGATGCGCTCGCCCCGAACCGCCTGCTGGCCGACGCAGCCGGCCATCTGGGTCAGGTTGAGCATGGACGCACGCGCGCCGGACTTCGACATCACGACCGCGGGGTTGTCCTCCTCGAAGTGGTCCTCCGCGATTTCGCCGGCGGAGTCGCGCGCCTTGCCGAGGCGCTGCATAATCTTCATCTCCAGCGTCTCGTCGACGGAGCGACCCGGCAGCGATTCGAGCTCGCCCGCCTCGTAGATTTCGATGAGCTCCTGAATCTTGTCGTAGGCGGCGTCGATGGCCTCGTCGACCTGCGCCGTCGCCTCGTCCGGGATGGACTCGTCGTCGATACCGATGGAGAGCCCGAAGTGCATGATGGCGCGCATCGCCAACGAGGCAATCTCGTTGATGAAGATGCGCGAGCGCGTCTTCGAGTAGTCCTTGGCGAGGGCGTCGACGATTTCGCCGCCGAACGCGCCGACGGCGTCCTCGTCAATGGTGCCCTGCACGAGCTGGCCGTCCTCGATGGTGACCGTGTCCCCGACCTTCGAGGTGAACTCCATGTTCAGGTCGTCCGGCAGGAGTTCGGAGAAGATCTGCTGGCCGGTCCAGTAGGGCTGACCGTCCTCGTTTTCGCCCGCGGGCTCCGGGAGCGTGTCCACGCGCGTCGCTCGAAGCAGGTCGAGCGCCTGCGTCTCGACGAACTCGGGGTTGTCGTGCGTCAGCAGGTAGGTTCCCGAGATGTGGTCCTGAATCGCGCCGATGATGTTCTCACCGAAGCGCGGCGAGAGAATCTGCTCTTGGACGCGCATGAGGACGCGCGCCTCGGCACGGGCCTCCTCGTTCTGGAGGGCGTGCATGTTCATCTCGTCGCCGTCGAAGTCGGCGTTGTACGGCGGGCAGACGACGGTGTTCAGGCGGAACGTCTTGTACGGCATCACGACGACTTCGTGCGCCATGATCGACATCCGGTGCAGCGACGGCTGTCGGTTGAAGATGACGATGTCGCCGTCGACGAGGTGGCGGTTGACCTCCCAGCCGAGTTCGACTTTCTCCGCGAGTTCCTCGCAGTTCTTCTCGGTCACCTTCAGGCGGCGGCCGTCCGGGCGGCGGACGTAGTTCGCGCCGGGGTGGCTCTCGGGGCCGTTACGGACGTACTGGCGTGCCTCGTCGATGTTGCGCTCGGTGACGTTCATCGTCTGGGTCATCTCGGACGCGACGCGGTCCGGGACGCCGACCTCGTTGAGCGAGAGCGTCGGGTCCGGCGAGATGACGGTACGCGCCGAGAAGTTGACGCGCTTCCCGGACAGGGAGCCGCGGAAGCGACCCTCCTTGCCCTTCAGGCGCTGGCTGAGCGTCTTCAGCGGGCGGCCGGAGCGGTGACGCGCCGGCGGCGTGCCCGAAATCTCGTTGTCGATGAACGTGGTGACGTGGTACTGGAGCAGTTCCCACAGGTCCTCGATAATCAGCTGCGGCGCACCCGCCTCGCGGTTCTCCATGAACCGCTGGTTGATGCGGATGATGTCCACGAGCTTGTGGGTCAGGTCGTCCTCGGAGCGCTGGCCGTTGTCCAGCGTAATCGAGGGACGCGCCGTGACCGGCGGGACGGGGAGGACGGTCAGAATCATCCACTCGGGGCGCGACCGGTCGGGGTCGATGCCGAGCGTGACGAGGTCCTCGTCCGGGACGTCCTCGAACCAGTCGCGGATGTCCGAGGGCATCAGCTTGTTCATGTCCTCTTCGGTGAGGTCGAGGTCGAGCGCCTTTTCGAGCGCCTTGCGGTCGTCGCCGACCGGGCGGAACTCGCCGGCGAGCACCTGATTGACGCGCTCGGCGTCGAGACCGGTCTCGTTGGCGAGGGTGACGGGGTCGACGCCCTCGTCGTCCTCGTCGTCGGGGTCGGGCTGCATCGCTTCGGCGATGCGCTCGGAGTAGTCCCCGGCGAGCACGTTCTGGACCTCGTAGTAGGTCGTCGGCTTCTCGTGTTTGATGTCGTGCTGCGGCGAGCCGCAGTGGGGACAGCGGTTGGCCTTGCGTGCCTGCCGGACCGCCGACTTCATCACGTCGCTCCAGTCGTCGCCGAGCTCCTTCGTGCGACCGAGCTTGTCGCGGTACTCGTCTGCTTCCTCGTCCGTCAGCGAGAGGCGACCGCACTCCCGACACGTCGAGCGGAGCAGGCGGCGGATGAGCTTCGTGAAGCCGACGTGGATGACGGGCGCGGCCAGTTCGATGTGGCCGAAGTGCCCGTTACACGACCCGGAGTGCTGGCCGCAGGTGCGGCATTGCAGCCCGGGGTCGATGACGCCCAGCCGCGGGTCCATGAGACCCATGTCGATTGGGTAGCCGTCGTCGTCGTAAGTGTCCGCGGTGATGACCTTCGTCGCGGACATGTCTCGGTACGTCTCCGGGTCCATCAACCCGAACTGGATGCTGCCGATTTCTTTGGGTGTCTGCATTGACATGAGTGGTTAGACCGCGTCCTTCAGTTCGATTCGCGGGCGGACGCCGAGCGCGACCATCTCGTCGAGAAGCAGCTTGAACGCGTAGCTGATCTCGATTTCGTGGATGTTGTCCTCGTCGCCGGTGACCGGGTCGTAGATGCGGCGCTGGTCGCGGTCCTCGACGGCGACCATGCCCGTGTCGGCGGAGATGTAGACCTTCTCCTTGTCGGAGGAGTCGAGCAGACGCTCCTGGAGCACCATCGCGGCCCCGTGGCCGATGACGGTGTCGCGTTCCATCTCCCCGAGACGGAGGCCACCCTCGCGGGCGCGACCCTCCGTCGGCTGGCGGGTGAGCACCTGCACGGGACCGCGCGAGCGGGCGTGCAGCTTGTTGCTCACCATGTGGTACAGCTTGTGGTAGAAGATGATGCCGACGAAGATTTCGGCCTCGATCTTCTCGCCGGTGACGCCGGAGTACATGACCTCCTTGCCGGAGGACATGAACCCACGCTCTTCGAGCGCCGAGCGGAGTTCCTCTTCGTTTTCACCCTGGAACGCGGTGCCGTCGACGCGGCGGCCTTCGAGCGCACCGACCTTGCCGCCGAGCATCTCCAGCACGTGGCCGACCGTCATGCGCGACGGCAGGGCGTGCGGGTTGAGCACGAGGTCGGGCACGACGCCGTCGGCGGTGAAAGGCATGTCCTCCTGGGGAGCCAGGTGGCCCACGACGCCCTTCTGTCCGTGCCGGGACGCGAACTTGTCGCCGAGTTCCGGAACGCGCTGGTCGCGGACGGACACCTTGGCGAGTTTCGAGCCGTCTTCGCCCTCCATGAGGGTGACCGTGTCCACGACGCCGGACTCGCCCGAGCGCATCGTGACGGAGGTCTCGCGGCGCTTCTGCGGCGAGAGCCCCGCCATGTCGTCGGGTTCTTCGAGGAACCGCGGCGGCGAGGTCTTGCCCAGCAGCACGGAGTTCTCGTCGACGACCGTCTCGGGGTTGACGAGGCCGTCCTCGTCGAGGTGCGAGTACGCGTCTTCACCGCGCGCGCCGCGCACGTCCTGCGACGGAATCTCGAAGCGGTCTTCCTGACCGCCGGGGTAGCGGCGCTCTTCGCCCTCGTAGGTGCGGAAGAAGTGCGAGCGGGCGAGGGCGCGTTCGACCGAGCCCTTGTTCATGACGAGCGCGTCCTCGATGTTGAAGCCCTCGTAGGACATGACGGCCACGACGAAGTTCTGGGCCGCGGGTCGCTCGTCGAACCCGATCTGCTCCGTGGTCTGCGTTTTGACCATCGAGAGCTGCGGGTAGTGCATGAGGTGCTGGCGGGTGTCCGGGCGGATGCGGTAGTTCGCCGCGGGCAGCCCCAGCGACTGCTTCATCATCCCTGCCCCCATCGTAATGCGGGGCGAGGCGTTGTGCTCCGGGTACGGAATCATCCCGGCACCGATGCCGAAGATGAGCTGCGGGTCGATTTCGAGGTGCGTGTGGTCCTCGTTGAGTTCGTCCTCGTCGACCGCGACGTAGATGTCTTCTTCCTCCTCGGCGTCGATGAACTCGACGAGCCCGCGCTCGACGAGGTCGTCGAAGTCGAGGTCGTCGTTGTCGAGCGCCTCGACGTGGTCGTCGTCGAGGAGCGGTTCGCCGTCTTCGACGACGATGAGCGGACGGCGGGCGCGGCCCGCGTCGGCGTTGATGATGACTTCGCGGGTGCGCTCTTTGACGGAGACGTTCACCATCTGGCTCACGTCGCCGCGGCGGCGCGCCTCTCGAATCTGTGCCGCGAGTTGGTTGGGGTCCGGGTGGGTCCCGACGAGACTACCGTTGACGTATACTTTCGCTTCTCGCTGTGCCTGAGCCATGTTAGTCGTCCGCGGGTGCGGCGTCGACGCTGTCGATGCCGGGGATACCCTCGACACCCATCGACGCGAGTTCTCGTTTCAGCGACTGTTCGTCTTCGACGTTCTGGGAGAGCTCCATCGCCTGCGCGAAGTTCTTCACCAGCCCACAGTTCGGTCCCTCGGGGGTCTCGGAGGGGCAGATGCGACCCCACTGGGTCGCGTGCAGGTCGCGCGCCTCGAAGTGCGGCTGCGACCGCGACAGCGGACTGCGAAGGCGACGCAGGTGCGACAGCACACCCATGTAGTCGGTGCGGTCGACGAGCTGGGAGACGCCGGAGCGGCCGCCGACCCAGTTGCCCGTCGCGATGGGGTGTTCGAGCCGCTCGGTGAGCACGTCGGACCGGACGACGGTGTTGACCGTCAGGTTCCGGTTCCGCATGTTAGCGCGTTCGAGCTGGTACTTCACGTCGCGAGCCAGCTTGTTGAGCGCCGTCCGGAAGAGGTCCTTCATGAGGTCGCCGGAGACCTTCAGGCGCTTGTTGGCGTAGTGGTCCTTGTCGTCGGAGTCGCGGCGCTGGAGCGCGAGTTCGAAACACGCCTCGGCCATGCGACAGAGGTAGTACGCCTTGTTCATGCGCACTTCCTCTTCTTCCGCGCCCTCCTCGTGGAGGTGCGGAAGCAGGTAGCGGTCGATGACGTAGTTGGCGCGCTTGAGCTGGTAGTTCTTGCCCTGCCCGCCGGCGACGCGCTTGCCGAGCGCCTCGATGGCCTGCTCTTGGGTCTGCACCTCGGCCTCCTCGAGGTTTTCGAGCATGAACTTCACAATCTCCGGGTCGTCGGAGACGCGGTGGACGATTTCCTCGTCCGATTCGAGACCGAGCGCGCGGACGAGCGTCACGAAGTTGACGCTCCCGGAGACCGACGGGAACGACACTTCGAGGAGCCCCTCGCGGTTGCGCTCACAGAGCACGAGCGCGCGGTAGCCGCGGCGCTGGCTGAACGTCTTCGCGACCTGAATCTCGTCGCCGTACTTCGTGTCGTACTCGGCGAGAATCTTGTTCGGCGCCAGGTCCTCCGAGGTCATGAGCACGCGCTCGGAGCCGTTGACGATGAAGTAGCCGCCGGGGTCGACGGGGTCCTCGCCGATTTCGACGAGGTCCTCGTCGGAGAGCTCCGCGATGTTACACTTCGAGGAGCCGACCATGATGGGCATCCGGCCGACCTTCGTTTCGGCGGTGTCGACGACGACTTCCTCTTCTTCCTCGCCGCCGCGGACGATGGACATCTCCATGAACACGGGGGCGGAGTACGTGATGTTGCGCAGGCGCGCTTCCTGCGGGAAGAGCAGTTCCTCGGAGCCGTCGGCCTCGCGGACGCGGGGCGTCTCCACGCGGACGCCACCGAGTTCGACGTAGACGGGTTCCTCGCCCTCCTTGTCGCCGATGTCGGTCTCGATGGTCGCCTTCTCCTCGACGACGTCCATCATGCCGCGTTCGAGGAACGCGTTAAACGAGCGGAAGTGGTGTTCAGCGAGCCGTTCTTCGGAGAAGTACTTGCGAGAGACCTCGCGTCGCGCTTGTCGGTTCATTCAATCACCAGTCGATATACGACTGCTTTGTCTGTCGTTCGAGAGTTCCGAACGATCTTGATGACGTCGCCGGGCTCTGCGTCCTCGGGGAGCGCCGGGTCTTTCAGCTTGATCTTCGGGAGATTCGTCTTCTCGACGTTGTACTCCTGTAACACGTCCTCGACGGCCTCGTCGTCGAGTTTCGTGTGTTCCGGAACCAGTTTGTGTTGGCTTACGTCTACCATGTATGGTGCTGCTGGGTGCTGGAAGAAGCTGTCACGGGATACTACGGCTGATTTTGGGACGCACCCATTTAACCCTTGCCAACTGCGTCGGAGAAAGGCGACGCTATCGGCAGTCACGCACCGGAGATGCGCGAATCGTCACACGTTGGCATGGGGTGTCGCGATATAAATGTCTTCGGGGCGAGAATCGCGGTACCGCGGGCCAAGGGCAACCCAGATGGTAAGTCTTATCTATAAACCTCGGCTACGGATGAGTGCAGACGGAGGGCCCGGGTGGTGTAGTGGCCCATCATACGACCCTGTCACGGTCGTGACGCGGGTTCAAATCCCGCCTCGGGCGCTCTCCGTACCGCAAACTCACTTCAGTAAGCCCGGGTGGTGTAGTGGCCCATCATACGACCCTGTCACGGTCGTGACGCGGGTTCAAATCCCGCCTCGGGCGCTTTTCCGAACGTTACAAGCCAAGCGATGCGTCTTGTCGCGTCGCGACCCCTACGTGCTGTAACCGCCAGACAGAGGGAGTTGAACCAAGGAGCGACGCGAACGGAGTGAGCAAAGCGACCGAGGTTCAAATCCCGCCACACCCGTTCGTTCACGGGAGTTCCTGAGTTCACCTCACGCTGTTCGGTGAACTCCTGCCTCGGGCGCGTCTCTGATTTCAACTCGTCCAGCGAGGCGTCTCGAAGGATAAGTTGACACAGTATCCTCGCGCCTTCCAGTTACGCAGCGAGCTGTTCAGAAACCCCGGTCGAGAAGCACTCAAACACGCTGTCAAAGCGACTCTCTAAAATCAACAATGTGTACACAGGAGTGCTGCCAGATACTGTCTCGTGACTTGGGGCTGTCAGCGATGCCGGACGTGTACAGTTGTTCTCAAGATTTTCAACATCATATTCGTGTGAAACCAACAGACAGCTTCAGTTTTTGTTTCGATACAGTTGCAGACTCCTACCACCAAGCGCGATACCCAGAACAGCTATTATACCTCCGACAGCCAAGCGATTAGCTATAAAGAGATATCCACCAACGGCGATCGTAGCGAGAGAGATACCAAATAGCGATTGGAATAATGTATCTGGACGGTAGACAATTAAAATAATACTGACACCAACAAAGACTCCCAGGCCAGCCATTAACGGACTCACCTCTGTAATGAATGCGAAACTGATTGACAAGGTAGTAACCAAGGCACCAATGGAGAGCAACGCTACTTTTTGAGCGTTCATTACATGCTTACTTACATTGGTGAATTATTATACTTTCAATCACATACCCTAATTGTCATTTTGAAGATTCATGCGGTGTGAAGAGAAAATACACACATTCCAAATTTGACAGGTAGGAAATAGATGTGGTTTGGCTACTGCATTCGCTCAGTAGGGGAATGGTGCTCCGTCAAAAAGGAGGTGCGTTATTCTTGACGGGACATAGTGGGTGACATATCACTTCATCCTACAATCCCACCGACTGCCGCCCCAATCGCAACCCCGACCAACGCCGCCAGCAACGTCCCGAAGGCGTACCGGGCGGCCGTCCAGTAGTCGCCCGCCTCTGCGAGTTCCGCGACGCCGACCGCGAACGACGAAAAGGTCGTAAAGGCCCCGCAGAAGCCGGTTCCGGCGAGCGTCGCGGCCGCGTCACCCACGGGCGCGGTGACGATGAATCCCAACGCGACGCTCCCGAGGACGTTCACCGTGACGGTGCTCCACTTGCCGACGACTCGCTGGTCGACGGTGTGCCGGGAAACCGCGCCGGCCATCCCGCCGACGCCGACGAGGACGGCCGAGAGAAGCGAGGGAGTCACCGCCGCCCCCCGAACGCGAGGCCGAGCGCGGCGGCGGCGAAGCCGAGCGCGTAGTTCGCGCCGACGTTGAGCGCGCCGCCCACCGGCGACAGCGACGCGGTCTGGACGGCGAACGTGCTGTACGTCGTGAGCGACGAGAGCAGCCCGGTTCCGAAGAACAACTGCGCCCGGCGGGAGGAGACCGACGTGACGAACGTCCCGAGGGCGAAGCTCCCGAGGACGTTCACCGCGAGCGTGCCGCCCGCGCCGGGAATCGCGACGGAGACGGCGTAGCGAAGCGTCGCGCCGGCGAACCCGCCGAGGGCGACCAACGCCAGTTCCGAGCGGTCCATACGGCAGTTCTCCGGGGAGGCTACTCTATGGTTTCGGAACTGCCAGGCTCGGAAACCGCCCGCGGCGTCGCGCCGCCGTCGGGCGTCTCGCGGGGGCGAACCCGAACGTCGTGGACGGTCTCCGTGGTGTCGTCGACGACGAGCGCACAGCCGCGTTCCCGCGGGAGTCGAGCGCGGAGCGACTCGTCGAAGTACGTCGGGTCGGCGGCGGCCATCGCTGACACGTCGGGGCCGGCGGTGAGTCGGTGGACGACCCGGAGGTCGGCCTGCGAGACGGCGACCTCGGGGAGCGCCGAGGGGCGCTGGGTCGCGAGGACGACGCCGACGCCGGGGGCTCGCCCGCGCGTGAGAAGTGTCTGAAGCGCGGGGTCTGCGAGCCCGCCGACGAACGCGTGGGCCTCGTCGAGAAGCAGCCACGGGATTCGGGAAACCGAGCCCGCGACGCGGGCGTCGTAGAGGCCGCGGGCGACGACGCGAACCACGGCGCTCGCGGGGGTCGCCTCCAGTCCCGAGAGGTCGAGCACGTCGGGGTCGGGTCCGCAGAGCGACCGCGGATCGAGTCCCTCGGGGTGAAACACGTCCCACGAGTCGGCCAACGCGAGGTGGTTCGCCGCGGCTCTGCGCGTCTCGGGGGCGGCGTCGTCGTCGTCGACCGCCCCGCGCATCGCCACCAGCGAGTCTTCCTCGGCCGCGAGTCGCCAGACGAGCGACCCCGCGGGCGCGGTCGGGTCGAGACCGAGCAGCTCCGGCCACGCGCTCGGCGGGAGCGCGTCGGCGCGGACGCGCGGCGAGTCGTGAACCGTCGCGTCTATCGGCGACTCGGTGAGGCCACAGAAGACGCCCATCGGGTCGATGACGACCGGCGCGACGCCCGCAGCGCGTGCCAGTCCTTCGGCCATGACGCCGAGCGTGTGGGACTTCCCGCTGCCGCGCTTGCCGACGACGGCGGCCGCGTGCGGACGGTTCACGTCGAGGCCGACGGTCGCGCCGTCGCTCCCGTCGCGGGCGCGGTAGCATCCGAGTCGACAGACCGGGCCTTCCTCGTCCGACTTGCGGCCGATGGTGTGCATGGCGCGGACTGGCCGCGCGATGCGCCTTGAACCCCCGGGCGAGGGTTTATATACGAACCCGCGGCCAGACGGTCCATGCTCGATATGTTCCGGTCAGACACGCGCGCCATCGAAGGTCTCCCAGTTCGCCTCGTCGTCGCCCTCGTGGTCGGCGTCGCCAGTATGAGCGTCATGCTCAACATGCTCTCTGGGGTGCAGGGACTCGCCACCTCGGAACTCGACGTGAAACCCTCGCCGGACGTGGTCGGCCCGGGCGAACAGGCGCTGGACTTCACCGTCGTCGACCACGAGGGCAACCCCGTCGAGGGCGCGACGGTCATCGTGAAGTCGGGAACCGCCGAAATCGACGGCGTGGCGACGGCGAAAAGCGATGACGGCGGGTCTGCGACCGTCAACGTCGACGCCGAACTCGGCGCGAACCGCGAGGACGGGACGCTCGTCGTGGACGTGAAACCGCCCGCCGGGGAGTCGTTCGTCGACCGCCGCGAGAACACGAACGTGCTGGTGGTTCAGGACTGAGCGCCGAACACGCGAGCCGCGACCTCAGCGCTCCGGGTGCGTCACCGCGTCGAAGCCGCCGCGAACGAGCGGCTTAGCGATGTGTCGGCGGGCGCACGGCGGCACCTCGTACCAGCCGGGTTCGAGGTCGCGGTCGACCGCCCGCTCGACTTTGCCGGGCGCGTCGGTCCCGCAGTCGCGGCACCGATACCCCTGATTCCTCCCGGCGCTTTTCATCGTCCGCCCGCAGTCGGGACAGACGGGCGTCGAGGGTTCCGTCCGCACGAGGTCGCGGACCGCGAACTTCTCCAGTTTGAGCGTCCCGTCTCCGACCTCGCCGCAGGCGGTGACCGCGTCGCCGACGCGGAGCGCCCGCACGCGGTTTCGGAAGCGCTTCGTCGGTTCGAAGGCGGCGACAGCGACCACCGCGTCGCCGGCTTCGAGGTCGAAAAAGACGTGGCCACCCGGCCGGGTCTCCGGTTCGGAGGCGACGGTGCCGGCGACGCGGTAGGCGCGGCCGTCGCGGAGGTCCGAGACGACGCCGTTCCGGAGGTGCGCGTCGGTCCCCTGATTCGTGCGAAACGTCGCCGAGCGGTCGACGGGTTCGGAGTCGATGGCGGCGGCGACCTCGCGGACGGTGTCGGCGTCGTCGCCGCGGATGCCGTGGAGAATCGGTCCCGGCGCGTTCGGCACGCAGACGGCTTCGCCCTCCTCGCGGTCCACGGTGTCCCACGCGTCGGGATACGCCGCGTCCGCGGCGTCGAAGACGGAGTCGATGTCGACCTCGCGGGGCGTCCCACAGCGGTGGAACTCGCGGTAAGAGATGTGTTCGTGGGTCCACTCGTCGAAGGCGGCCCACGCGCCGACGGCCGCGAGCGCGCCGATGCGGCCTCGACCTCCGTGCCAGCCCTCGGTCAAGAAGCCGGAACGCTCCGCGAGGGCGACCGCGTCGTCGAGGTCGTGGAAGTCGCGGACGGCGTCGCGGGCGAAGTCGACGACGGCGGTCGAAACCGTGTCGGGAGACCCCGGCGCGACGACGATACCCGGGCTGGTCCGGTCGTCGTCGAGGACGGCCCAGCGGTCGAGTTCCTCGCGGGCGAGGTCGAACGCCGCGCCCGCGGGGAGGTCGGTGTGAATCGCCAGCGCCGCGTTCCCGCGGGTCTTGTGCTCGACCGCCGGGTTCAGCCGGACGAGGAGTCGCCGCTCGACGGTCCCGCCGCGCGCCTCGACGGCCTCGGCGACGAGCGTCGCCAGATAGGTCGTACACATCCCGAGGGTGCGGGAGTCGGTGTCGTCGAGGCCGATGACGGTCATACGCGGAGATTGCCGGACGGCGCAGTAACGCCTTTCGGGTCGATTACGGCTATATAAATGCGGCATCGAGAAGGAAGATATCACGGCGAGGGCGGCGGTATCGGGGAAAACGCTTTATGGGCCGAATCGCTTATTGCCCCCTATGTCCCGGTCAGCGCTGGTTGGTAATGTCGCCGCGATGCTCCAAGACGCGGGCTTCGTCGTGAGCGACCGCATCGCCATCCGGCCGAAGAGCTTCGACCTCGCCGCTCGGAGGGGCGAGGACCTGTTGCTCCTCAAGATACTGGGGAACATCGACGCGTTCGACGGCGTCACCGGCTCGGAGATGCGACGCCTCGGCTCGTATCTCGACGCCACGCCGTTGGTCGTCGGGCTTCGAACCCGAGACGAGGACCTCAAACCCGGCGTCGTCTACTTCCGCCACGGCGTGCCGGTGTTGAACCCCGACACCGCCATGGACCTGTTCGTCGAGGAGGTTCCCCCGCTCATCTACGCCGCCCCCGGCGGACTGTACGTGAGCCTCGACGGCGACGTGCTCTCCGAAGAGCGGCAGGAGCGCGGATGGAGCCTCGGGCAGCTCGCGACCGAACTCGGCGTCTCGCGGCGCACCGTCTCGAAGTACGAAAACGGCATGAACGCGAGCATCGAGGTGGCGATTCACCTCGAAGAGCTGTTCGACCGCCCCTTCTCGAACCCGGTCGACGTGCTCACGGGCGCGGAGGACGTGCGCGACGCCGAGCCGACGCCCGACGACCCCGACGTGGACCCCGACGACGAACACGTCCTGTCGGTGTTGACGCGCGCCGGCTTCACCGTCCACCCGACCGCCCGCGCGCCGTTCAAGGCCGTCAGCGAGGACGCCGGGCGGAGAAAGGAGACGAACGTCCTCACCGGACACTCGCCGTTTACCCGGAGCGCCGAAAAGCGCGCCCAAATCATGTCGTCGCTCGGCGAAATCACGCGGACGCGCTCGGTGTACTTCGTCGAGGAACAACAGAAGCGCGAGTCGGTCGACGGAACCGGCATCGTCAGCTGCGAGGAACTCGCCGCCATCGACGACCCCGACGAGATTCGCGACCTGATTCGCGAGCGGACCCGCGACCCCGCCGAGAGCTAATCGTCGCGGGGTGCGCGGCGAGCTGTACTGCCGGCGGAAAAATCAGTGACGGGCGCGCTTACGCCGCCGAGCCGTAAGTCTCTTCGAGGTAGTCGACGATATCGTCGCTCTCGGGCATCCCCTCGACGCCGTGTTCCTCGTCGACGAGGACGGGGACGCCGGTCTGGCCGCTTACCTCTTCGACTTCCTCGCGCTCGGCGTGCGCGCTGGGGACCATCCGCGACTCGTATTCGAGGTCGAGGTCGGCGAGTTTGTCTTTCACCTTCGCGCAGTACGGACAGCCTTGCAGTTCGTAGAGGATGAGGTCGGACATCAGCCTGGGGTATGGAGCCGCGGCTAATGAGTGCCATGGTCTTCTGCAATCGAGCCACACGACCCCGAGAGGCGCGCCGCGGGGTCGGCCGCGGGGTCAGCGTTATCTCCCGAACAGCCCGCGGACCGCGTCGAGTAGTCGCTGGCGCATCAGATACAGTTCGCCGGCGGTCGCGGTGAGCCCGACGCCGACCGCGCACGCCGCCCAAAACAGGTCCCACGGCGTCATCCACACCGGACGGAGCCACGGCAGGACGTGCGACAGTCGCGTCGACAGCCCGCTCATCGGTTCTTCGAGCGGCGTCCCGGCGAACGTCGACTGAACCCGCGAGACGAAGCCGACGCTCCCGTCTCCGCCCGCGGTGATGTTCGCGCTCCCGGTGATGGGGTACGAACCGCTGGCGTTTAGGTCCCGAATCGTCGGCCCGGAGGACTCGTCGCCGTGGGCGACGCGCTCGGCGTCGTACGGCCCCCACGTCGCGTAGTACTCCCAGACGACCTCGCCGGTCGGCGTAATCTCTATCACCCGATGGTTGAGCGTGTCGACGACGAGCGTGTTGCCGTTGGGCAGGCGGTCGGCGTCGCGCGGCCAGTTGAGCGTGTTCTTTCCGACGGACCACGTCCGGACCCACTCGCCG
This sequence comes from Haloferax sp. ATCC BAA-644, assembly GCF_000336975.1. Taxonomy (NCBI): domain Archaea; kingdom Methanobacteriati; phylum Methanobacteriota; class Halobacteria; order Halobacteriales; family Haloferacaceae; genus Haloferax; species Haloferax sp. ATCC BAA-644. Next base: position 12,476 of record NZ_AOLF01000035.1, on the reverse strand, counting down.
TCTTCTTTCGCGTACTCGACGACGCGGTTGTTCCCGCTGTCGGCGACGAGCATGGTCGGCGTGCCGTTCTCGCTGACCAGCCAGTCGGGATTGTGCTGTTCGTTGAGCACGTCGTAGTCGTCGTCGGTGCCGAGGCGCTCGACGATTTCTTTCGACTCCATGTCGACGACGATTGCCTGGTCGAAGTTTCGCGGCGACAACAGGAGCCGACCGTCGCCGATGTAGTCCACGTCGTTGACGTGGCTCCAGTCGGCGTTGTAGCCGCCGTCGGTGCCGGTCGGGAAGTGGTTCTTGAAGTACCACTCCCACGTTATTTCGTCGGTCGTCCGGTTGTACACGACGATGCGGTCCTCGCTGACGCCGGCGGAGTCGTTCCACTCGCGCATGTTGGCGATGAGGAGTTCGTCCCCGCCGAAGGCGTCAACGTCGTGGGTGTCCTCCATGTCGAAGCGCTGCTCCCAGACGCGTTCGCGGGTGTCCGGGTCGAGTTCGAAGACGACGGTGTCGGTCCCGCGCGGCGACGAGACGAGCAGGTTCCCGTTCGGGAGCGGGTCGACGTCGAAGAACCACGCGTTCCCGTTGACCGAGTCGTCGTACGTCCACTGGAGGCTCCCGCGTTCACCGACCGAGACGACCCGAGCGGGTTTCTTCGGGTTCGTGTTGCCCTGGAAGGTGTAGCCTTGGACGCTCACAATCGTCGACCCGTTGGCGGGGCTGGTGACGGTCCCCGGTTGGAGGCTCGTCTGCTGCCCGGGGTCGTACGTCACGGCAGAGACGGCCGAAGGAGCGAGAAGGCCGATAATGAGGAGGAACACGGCACCGCGGAGGGCGAGCCGTTCGTTGGGAATATTCATATGGAGTGGGTTAGCACCGGGGTTGTTCAATACTTTATGAATCCGATTAGGTCGTGAGAAAATCAGCGCGACGAGAGAGTCGTCGGCGCGGTCAGACCTGCGCCTGGAGCATCCCCGAGGTGCGGATGACGAAGTAGAGGACGAACGCGACCGCGAGCGCCCACTGGCCGGCGCTGACATCGTCGTACTCGCCGGCGGCGACCTTCACGAGCGGGTACGAGACGATGCCCGCCGCGATGCCGTAGGCGATGGAGTACGTGAAGGGCATGACGAGGATGGTCATGCCGGCGGGGATGGTGAACGTGATGTCGTTCCACGCGATGTCCACGACGTTGCGGAGCATCACGACGCCGATGACGACGAGCGCGATGTGGGAGGCGTACTGCGGGATGGCCGTCGCGAGCGGGACGATGGCGAGCGAGCCGAGGAACAAGAGGGCGACGACGAGCGCGGTGAGGCCCGTTCGTCCGCCCTCTTCGACGCCGGTGGCGGACTCGACGTAGGTCGTGACCGTCGAGGTGCCGAGCATCGCGCCCGCGGTGGTGCCGACCGCGTCGGCCATGAGCGGCTTGTCGATGTCGGGGAGGTCACCGTCGTCGTTGAGGAAGCCCCCGGCCTGCCCGACGCCGACGAGCGTGCCGGCGGTGTCGAAGAAGTCGACGAAGAAGAACGTGATGACGATGAGGGCGAAACTGAACGCTTCGACGTTGCCGAAGCCGGAGATGAACGCCCCGGCCAGCGGCGTGATGTCGTAGGTTGCCGCCGAGGAGCTGGCGACGAGGTCGGCCTCGGCCGAGACGACGCCCGAGACGGTGAGGCCCCAGCCGAGAAGCGACGTACCGACGATGCCGATGATGATAGAGCCGGGGACGTTCGCCGCGTAGAGCGCGAACGTGAAGAACAGGCCGACGATGGAGACGATGGCGATGGGGTTCGACGCGAGGTTCCCCATCGTGACGAGCGTCGAGTTGTCGTTGACGACGATGCCCATCGCCTGCAACCCGATAATCGCTAAGAACAGCCCGATACCGGTGCCGACGGCCATCTTGACCGGTTCGGGGAACACCTTGATGATGGCTTCCCGCGCGCCGACGGCGGTGAGCGCGATGAAGATGAGCCCCTCGACGAAGACGGCCGCGAGCGCCGTCTGCCACGGGACGCCCAGCGCCCCGACGACGGTGAACGCGAAGAAGGCGTTCAGGCCGAGCCCCGGCGCTTGCGCGAAGGGTCGGTTGGCGTAGAACGCCATAATCGTGGTCGCGATGGCGGCCGCGATGATGGTGACGACGGCGAGCATCGACTGGACCTCGCCCGGCGTGTAGCCGGCGATGGCGATGCCGTCGACGCCCTCGATGTACGGTTGGTCTGTGAGAAGCGACGGGTTGACGACGACGATGTACGACATCGTGAGGAACGTCGTGATGCCCGCGAGAATCTCGGTCCTGACCGTGGACCCGTGTTTATGCACGTCGAAGTAGTTTGCGAGGGTTTCAGAGAGCCCCATGATGCACGACTAAGCATACCCACGATTGCACACATAAGCATTACCATCCTTCCGAGCAGAATTATCCACGAACGTGGATTAAGCTACCCATTCGACGTGTCAGACCGGCACAGAAGTGCCTATTTCTACGTCACCTGTAATTGAACTAAGTAGTTCAGAACAGTTTATCCGCGGGTCCGTGAGCCGTCAGTCGAAACTGCTCAGCGCGCCGACCGGCGCGTCGGTGAGTTCGCGGGCGCGGTTCGTCCCCTCGTCGCCGACGGCGATGAGCGCGAAGACGCCGGCGATGTCGGCGTCGGCCTGCAAGGCGATGTCCAAGAGGAGTTCCTGGGTCTCGCCCGAGCGGATGAGGTCGTCCACGACGAGGACGCGCTCGCCGCCGTCGATGGCGCTGGCGGGGAGGTAGTAGGTGAGTTCGATGCCGGACGCAAGGCGCTGACGGGATTCGATGAAGTCCTCGACCGCGGTCTCTTTCGACTTCTTCGCGTACGCGAGGCGCGCGCCGAAGTAGCTCGCCATCGCCGCGCCGAGGGTGATGCCGTCGGTCGCCGCGGTCAAAATTACGTCGGGGCGTTCGAGATCCAGCGTGTTCGCCGCGACGGGCGCGACAAGGTCGAGGAACGACTGGTCGAAGACGACGCCGGAGTTGTCGACGTAGCCCTCGTCGTCGAATCGGACGCGGGCTTCGAGTTCGTCTGCGAGCGCGTCGCGGCCGACGCCCTCGACGACCTCGCGGGCGCGTTCGACCCCGGGCAGGACGTGCCCGTTGACGTACCGGTTGAGGTCGCCGGCCGGCAATCCCGTGAGTTCGGCCAGCTCGTCGTACGTCCGGGTCTCTTTGAGCATCCGGAGCACGGAGACAGCCTGCAACTGGAGTGCGGCCTTCTCTGCTCTGTTCATGCCTCCGGCTTCGTACTTGCACAAAAATGAATACTTCGATTGCCGATTCCGAGTGAATTAGTCACAAGCGTGTATTAGCGGTCGGCGTCGGCCAGCAGGTCCTCGGCGGTGAGAAGCGACTCCAGTTCGATATCGTGGTCGGCCAGCAGCTCCGCCGCGCCCTCCTGTCGGTCCACGACGACGACGACGCGGTCGACGACCGCGCCGGCCTCGCGGAGCGCCTCCACGGCGTCGACGGCGCTCTGGCCGGTCGTTGCGATGTCTTCGAGGACGACGACTTCCTCGCCCTCGTCGAGCGCGCCCTCGATGCGCTTTGCCGTCCCGTACTCCTTCGCCTTCTTGCGGGCGATGACGTACGGCTTGTTCGTCTCGACCGCGGTGGCGGCCACGAGCGGGACCGCGCCGAGCGCGACGCCAGCCAGTTTGTCGTCGTCCGCGACGCGCTCTGCGAACGCTTCGGCGATGAGCTTCAGACACCGGGGGTCGGTCTCGAAGAGGTACTTGTCCACGTAGTAGCTCGACGTGCCGCCGTGGGAGAGCTCGAACTCGCCGAACTGGACCGCGTCGGCGGCTCGGAGCGCCTCGATGAGTGCTGCGTTCGCCATCTTGTTTCGAGAGGGTTCAGGGAGGCGCTTAAGCGGGACGGTTCGGGTGAGCGGTAACCGCGTGGATTACCACGGCTCGTTTTTGAGTCCCAGCAGGTACGCGCCGACGTTGGTGACGACGTGCAACACGGGCGTCATCACGAGCACGACCGCGAGCACGGGCAGGGAGAACGTCGCCGCGAACCAGCCGGGCGCGGCGACGAACGCGAGGGCGAGCGCGCCGACGACGAAGTCGAGTTGGTCGAGGCCGGGGAAGGCGGCCCCGCGCTCGCGACCCGAGCGACGCTTGAGGAACGACGCGCCGATGTCACCGAGCATCGCGCCGAGCGCGAGACCGAACCCGGCGGCGAGCGGGAACGTCGGGAGCGAGACGCCGAGCGCGCCCGAGGCCGCGGGCCCGACGGCGTTGAGGACGACGGCGAGGAGCGTCCCGGCCAGCGTCCCGGCGGCGGTGCCGCGCCACGTCTTTCCGTCCCCGAGGACGCGCCGGCCGCCCCACGTTCGGCCGCCGTCGATGGGGCGGCCGCCGCCCGCAAGGACGGCGGCGTTGTTCGGCACGTACGCGGGCAGCATCGCCCAGAAGGCGGTGGCGACGAGAGAGACGACCATATCGACCCGTCGGCGGCGAAGACTGTAAGTTCCGACGGTTCGTCGCCGGGCGAGGCGACGATGTCGTTCGATTTCGCGTCCGAATCGATGATAACCCTCAATAGCTGACGGTCGCAATCGTTTATTATGATTCCGCCCATCGCGAGCAGGTTCGTCGCGGGAGAGTCCGCGGCGGGAGCGCTCGACCACGCCCGACGGATGAACGACGACGGCGTGGCGGTCATCCTCAACCTCCTCGGGGAGCACTACGCCGAGCGCGCCCCCGCGGACGAGGACGCGGCGGCCTACGTCGGCCTCGTCGAGGACATCGCCTCGACCGGCATCGACGCCTGCGTGTCGGTGAAACCCTCGCAAATCGGCCTCGACGCCGGCGACCGCGTGTTCGAGGAGAACTACCGGCGCATCGCAGAGGCGGCCGACGAACACGGCGTCTTCCTGTGGTGCGACATGGAGGACCACGAGACGACCGACGTGACCCTCGACGCCTTCGAGGAACTCGCCCGCGAGTTCGACGGTGGGATGGGACTGTGCGTGCAGGCGAACCTCAAGCGCACGCCCGACGACCTCGAACGCCTCGCCGACGTGCCGGGGAAAATCCGCCTCGTCAAGGGCGCGTACGACGAACCGGCCGCGGTCGCCCACAAGCAGAAATCGGCGGTGAACGAGGCGTACAAGGAACTCCTCGCGTACCTGTTTCGGGAGTACGACGGCGGCATCGCGGTCGGGAGCCACGACCCCGAGATGATTGACTACGCCCGGGACCTCGGCGCGGAGTACGACCGCGACTACGAGGTGCAGATGCTCATGGGCGTGCGCGAGGACGCCCAGCGCGAACTCGCCGCCGACGGCGTCGAGGTGTGGCAGTACGCGCCCTACGGCGACAAGTGGTTCTCCTACTTCTACCGCCGGGTCCGCGAGCGCAAGGAAAACGCCCTGTTCGCGCTCCGGGCCGTCGTCGGCGTCTGAGCGAGCGCCGGCACGCGGCGCGTGTCTCTCGTCCCACACTAGAAATCCCCTTATGCCCACGGGTTCACGTACCCGATATCAATGTCCTCGTGGAGACGCGATTTTGCCAGCGGTCTCGTAGTCCTCGTCCCGCTCATCGTCATCCTGTACATCCTCGCCTTCTTTTATAACGGAATCACGTCGATTCCGTACGTTGCGACAGTTCTTTCCACCGACGGGACGGTGACGCCGCTTTCGGAGGCGCTCGGATTTGTCATCTCCATTATCATCTTCCTGCTGTTAGTCCTCTCGGTCGGCTACCTGATGCGGACGACGGCCGGCCGCCTGCTCGAATCCGGCCTCGACGCCGCCATGAACAAGGTCCCGCTCGTCCGAATCGTCTACAACGCTTCTAAACTCGCGGTCGAAACCGCGCTCACCGGCACCGAAGACCTCCAGAAGCCGGTCCGTCTCGAAACGTGGCCGGGCATCCGCATGACCGCGTTCAAGACGGGGAAGACGACCAAAGACGGCCGGGAAGTCGTCTTCATGCCGACCGCGCCGAACATCACCACCGGGTTCGTGATGGAGGTCGACCCCGAGGATATCGAAGAAACCGGCGAGAAGGTCGAAGAAGCCCTCACGCGCGTCCTCTCGGCCGGGTTCGCAGAACAGGAAACCGTCGACGAGTTCGACATCGAAGTGACCGAGGAGTCCGGCGACGGGCAGGTCGCCGCCGACGAGTAAGGCTCGCGCCCCGCGCCGGCGGTCGTCGCTATCGGCTCGCGTCGGGACCGCGGCAAAAAAACTAGTTTTCGCGGGCGTCTCGGGTTACTGCTCGTCGACGTAGGTGAACCACTCTTCGTGGTCGTCGGTGCGGCGCTCCACGAGGTCGAAGAAGGCGGACTGGAGCTCCTCCGTGACCGGGCCGCGGGTGCCCTCGCCGATGACGACGTTGTCGACCTTGCGGATGGGAGTCACTTCGGCGGCGCTGCCGGTGAAGAACAGCTCGTCGGCCGTGTTGAGTTCGCCGCGGCTGATGGTCGCGCTGTTGTCGACCTCGTAGCCGCGCTCGCGGGCGAGCGTGATGACGGTGTCGCGGGTGATGCCGTCGAGGATGCTCTGGGAGAGGCCGGGCGTGTAGATTTTCCCGTCGCGGACCATGAAGATGTTCTCGCCGGGACCCTCGGCGACGTTGCCCTCCTTGTTCAAGACGATAGCCTCGACGTAGCCGTTGCGGCGGGCTTCCTCGCCCGCGAGCATGGAGTTCACGTAGAGACCGGTCGTCTTCGCGTTCGTCGGAATTTGGCTGGAGGCGTGCTTGCGCCACGACGAGACCATCACGTCGACGCCGTTTTCGAGCGCGTCCTCGCCGAGGTAGGTCCCCCACGGCCACGCCGCGATGGCGACCTCAGTCGGGTTGTCCTTGGGGCTGACGCCGAGCGAGTCGTAGCCGTAGAACGCGATGGGGCGGATGTATCCGCCGTCGAGGTCGTTGCGCCGGATGACCTCCAGGGTCGCCTCGGTGAGTTCCTCGCGCGTGTACGGAATCTCCATGTCGTAGGGCTTCGCGGACTGATAGAGCCGTTCGAGGTGCTCCTCCCAGCGGAAGATAGCCGGGCCGCGGTCGGTGTCGTAGGCGCGAACCCCCTCGAAGACGCCCGTCCCGTAGTGGAGACCGTGGGTGAGGACGTGCACCGTCGCGTCCTCCCAGTCCTTGTACTCTCCACTCTGCCAAATCGTCGAGACATCCATCTCGTCAAATCCCATGTAGTGGCCTTCGGTGGCCCCCTCTAAAATCATGACGACCCGACTACCGCGTCCCCCGCGGTTTTGTCTGCGGGCCGCCATGACGGGGGTATGAGCCTCGAATCTGTCGCGGTCACGGGCGGGACCGGAAACCTCGGGCCGACCGTGGTCGCCCACCTCCGCGCGAGCGGCTACACCGTCACGAATCTCTCGCGGCACAGCGAATCGGCGCTCGCGGACCGCGACTACCGCGTGAGCGCGCTCGACCCGGGCGACCTCACCGCGGCGCTCAGCGACGTCGACGCCGACGCGGTCGTCCACCTCGGAACCATCTCGACGCCGACGAACGACCCCGGCCACCGCGTCTTCGAGAGCAACGTCCAATCGACCTACGTCGTCCTCGAAGTCGCCGCCGCGCTCGACATCGACCGGGTCGCCCTCGCCTCCAGCATGAGCGCCATCGGCGGGAGCTTCGAACCCGACCCCGCCCGAATCGACTTCCTCCCGGTGGACGAGAGCCACCGCGCGACGCCCTCGAACCCCTACGGCCTCGGGAAGTACGTCGCAGAACAGACCGCCGCGGGGTTCGTCCGCCGCGACGACGCCCCCGAGACGGTCGCCAGCCTCCGATTCCCGTGGATGCCGAGCGAGGAGGAGGCCCGCCGGACCTTCGCGGAGGCCGACCGCTCGCTGTCGGGACTGCGGGACGCCGGGTACTTCCACACCGCGCGCAACACGCTGTTTGCGTACCTCGGTCGGGAGGACGCCGCACGACTCGTCCGCCGGGCGCTCGAAGCAGACTTCGCGGGCCACGAGGTGTTCTGGGCCGCGGCCGCCGACACCTCGACGACCGTCGAATCTGCGACGCTCGCCAGCGAGGTCTACCCCGACGCGGAGACCAGAGAGCCGCTTTCGGGCCACGAAGCGCTCGTCTCGACCGGGAAGGCGAAGCGACTGCTCGGGTGGGAGCCGACGTGGTCGTGGCGCGACGGGCGCGCGTGAGAAGGTAAATCCGGGCGACCCCTCGGTCGCTCAGACGAGTTCGTCGATGAGGCCGTCGCCGTCGACGAAGGCGAAGCCGTGTCGGTCGGCGTAGTCGCGGACGGCGTCTTTCGGGAGCGCCGCGCCGGTCTCGTCGTCCAGCATCTCGCAGACGACGACCGCGGGCGAGATACCCGCCTCGTCGGCCAAGGCGAGGCCGAGTTCGGTGTGGCCCTGGCGGTCCGAAAGCAGGTTCGGCGCGCCGCGGAGCAGGTGGACGTGACCGGGCGCGCGGAACTCGCCGCCGAAGTCGTCGGCGTCGTACTCGCCGGCGCGGGCGGCCTCGGCGACGGGTGCGAGCCGAGAGATGGTCATCGCGCGGTCGCGGTCGGTGATGCCCGTAAACGAGTCCCGGTGGTTCACGGTGAAGGAAAACGACGACCGAGAGTCGTACGCGAGGTCGTGAGACGACGCGGCCGGGTGGTCGAGCACGTCGTCCATGAACGGGAGACCGAGGGACTCCGACACGTCGCTCGGAAGGGCGACGCAGACGAGGCCGCCGGCGTCGTTGCGCATCCGGGCCACGTCGGCGGAACCGACCGCGCCCGCGGGGTAGACGAGGTCGGTCTCGCCCTCGCGGTCGTCGAAGTCGTGGACGAGCACCGGCTCGCCGGCGCGGAAGGCGTCGAGGACGCGCGAGACGGCGTCGAAGTCGCCGGTCGATTCGGCGGTGCGGCTCATTCGTACTCCGCCTCCTCGACGCGGACCGTGACCGCGTCGCCGTCGTCGAGGTCGAGTTCGTCGCGGAGCTTGTCGGGCGCGATTATCTCCAGTTGCGACTCGTCGTGGTGGGTCCGCTCGGGGACGATGATGTGGACCGGCTCGTAGGAGTCGTCGCCGACCGCGACGGAGGCGGCGTAGCACGTCGCCGGGCCGAAGGTGCGTTCGTCGTCCTCCCAGCCGTCGATGGGAACCGCGTCGAGGGCGGTCATCCCGGCGCGGGCGCGGACCGCGTCGTCGTCGAGGCGGACGTTCAGCGTGCCGGGGAACGGCTCGTAGCCGAGTCGGTCTTTGAACTGCTTCATGTACCCCGAAAGCGAGATGTAGTGGCGACCCTCGCCCATTCCGCCGGTGACTTCGCCCTCGAGGACGACCACGGAGGGCGTCTCGAAGATGCGCCGGTAGTCGGCGTACTCCTGTCTGAGCGCGGACTCGCCCGCGTCGGTGATGGTTATCCACTGGCCGTCGGAGACGACCTCGCGGTCGATGAAGTCGGCCTCTTCGAGGCGTTGAAGCCGGCGAGAGGCCGTCTGGTTCGACACGTCGAGTCGATTCGCGACGCCGGAACAGGAGAGCTTGACCGGGCCGGAGCGCCCGCCGTCGAGCGCGACGAGCTTGAGCGTGGCCAACTCGTCGTACCCGACCGCCGCGGCGACTGCCGATTCTGACATACTCCCGGCTTCGAACGCGCGCCCCATAAGCGTATCGTAAGTGGAACGCATTCCAAAAATGAGATAGATGGTGGGGGAGAGAACCGGCGGGGTGGAGCCGCCGTAGATACGCGGTAGTTTCAATCGGGAACGGGTAAGTCCGTCGGTCAGTCTACCGCGGTGAGAAGGAATGGGTACGGGGGAAGCGCGGCCGCACCGCGTGATTCGACGAGTGGGTGTCAGCCGTTGGAATCGGTGGAGTGCGGCTCACGGCCGAGGTGGCGGTCCGCGGCCGGGGACGATGGACCGGGACCGAATCGGGGCACGTCGGGCCGAGTTGGGGCGACGTCGAACGAGTCCGGGGCGCGTGGAACGGTGGGGGACGACACGGGACGCTGTGGGGAAGCGAGGGAGTGATACCGTGCGTGCGGTTCCGCGCGTCCGAATCCGTGAATTCGACCGAATCCGTCGGGTCGACGACCGAACGGCGACCTCAGAGCGACGACGCCCGCCGCTCGGAGCTGACCTGTGAGATACCCGCGTTCGCCGAGCAACTGGGACACGCGTAGACGTTGCCGTCCTCGTCACCGAAGACGCGGACGAAGTTGTTCGACACGAACGCATCGCAGTGGTTGCATTGACTCATGGGTGGGTGGTGAGAGCGGCGGGTCGCCGCCCCGTGGTTCGAACGTCGTCCCCGGGCGATATACCACTACTACCTTACTAGTAAGGTACCGACGCGGGTGGCGCTAAGACCACCCCGAAAACCGAGGGGAACGAACGTCCCCGGTCGGCGCGGGTCGCGGTCGCCCGGACGGTTCGGAAAGGCCTTTAGCCGCCTATCGAGAATCCGCGTACATGTTCAGACAGTTCCGTGAGGAGGTCGAGACGGCGCTCTCTGCGGCGCTTTCGTCGCTCGACCTGCCCACCGACGACCTCGGGGTCGAGGAGCCGCCGGAGGACGTACCCGCGACGCTCGCCTCCAGCGTCGCCTTCCGACTCGCCGGGGTCGTCGGCGCGCCGCCGCCGAAAATCGCCGCCGACATCGCCGAGGAACTCTCCGTCGAGGGCTACGACTACCTCGCCGCGGTCGACACGCAGGGCCCGTACGTCAACTTCCACGTCTCCGACGCCTACTACGACGATACCCTCGACGCCGCCGCGAGCGACGAGGCGTACGGTCGCCTGCCCGCGACCGGCGACAGCGTCGTCGTCGAGCACACGAGCGCGAACCCGACCGGGCCGGTCCACGTCGGCCGCACCCGCAACCCGGTCATCGGCGACGCCGTCGCCAACCTGCTCGACTTCGCCGGCAACGATGTCGACCGCCACTACTACGTGAACGACGCCGGCCGCCAGATGGCCGTCTTCACCTGGGCCTACGAGACGTTCGACGAGGATGACCTCGAGGGCGAACCCGCACGGGAGCGCGTCGAGTACGACCTCGTCCGCTACTACCGCAAAGGCAACGCCTTCCTCGAGGAGGCCGACCCCGAGGAAGTCGAACGGGCCGAAGCCGAAATCACCGAGATTCTCCAGGGCATCGAGGAGGGCGACGAGGAGACGTACGCCCGCGTCGAGACCGTGGTCGACCGGGTGCTCGGCGGCATGCGCGAGTGCCTCGAACGCCTCCCCGCGGAGTTCGACGAGTTCGTCAAGGAGACGCGGTTCATGTTCGACGGGAGCACCCGCGACCTCGCGGAGCGCCTCAAGGAGACCGACCACGCCGTCTACGAGGAGGACGCGTGGCAGCTCGAACTCGACGACTACGGCTTCGAGAAGAACCTCGTGTTTCTCCGGTCGGACGACACCTCGCTGTACACGACGCGCGACCTCGCCCACCACGAGTGGAAGTTCGACAACTACGACCGCGCCGTGACCGTCCTCGGCGAGGACCACAAGCTCCAGTCCGGCCAGCTCCGGGCCGCGCTCGACATCCTCGGCAACGACGTGGACAAACTGGAGAACGTCATCTACTCGTGGGTCAACCTCCCCGGCGGCGAGACGATGTCCACCCGCAAGGGGACGGGCGTCATGCTCGACGACCTCCTCGACGAGGCCATCGATCGCGCCCGTGACGAGGTCGAGACCCGCCTCGAAGGCCGCACCCGCGACGACGACCTCGACGAGGCCGACATCGACCGCATCGCCCGGCAGGTCGGCATCGGCGCGGTCCGCTACGACATCGTCTCCAAACAGCCCACGAAGACCATCACCTTCGAGTGGGACCAGGCGCTCAACTTCGAAGCCCAGTCCGCGCCGTACATCCAGTACGTCCACGCGCGCTGTTGCGGCATCGCAGACGAGGCGGCCGCCGCCGGTCTCGACGCGAGCGAGGTCGACCCCGCCGTGCTGACGACCGACGCCGAGCGCGACCTGCTGGCGACCATCGCGCGGTTCCCCGCGGTCGTCGAAACCGCGGCCGACGACCTCGAACCGCACACCGTGGCGACGTTCGCCCGCGAACTCGCCGAGGTGTTCAACACCTTCTACCGCGAGTGCCCCGTGCTCGACGCCGACGAGGAGGTCGGCGCGGCCCGACTCGCGCTCGTGGAGGCCTCGCGGAACGCGGTGGCGAACGCGCTCGCTATCGTGGGCGTGGAAGCGCCCGAGTCGATGTGACCGCGGGCGAATCGGGTGTTTCGGTGACGGCGTTTTTCGGGCGGTTCAGAAGAAAAGCGGGAGCGCGACGGCCCCGGAGATGAGCGACCCGCCGACCGAGAAGACGACGGCGGCTCCGCTGCCGAGCGCGAGAACGAGAAACAGGACTATCCACCAGAAGGGAACGGACTCGGATTCTGCCATAGAGGGCATTCCGCAGACGCGAGTAAAAGACCTTCCCGTTTAGCCGAGGAAGCGACTGAGGAACCCCGTTTTCTTCCTGTCTCTTATACACATC
>NZ_AOLF01000034.1:0-70258 GCF_000336975.1 Haloferax sp. ATCC BAA-644 | reverse complement strand
AGTCGGTGTCGGCGTCGACGTCCGAAACGACTTCGTCGTCGGCCACGGCGACCGTCTCCTCGTCAGCAGCCGGCGTCCCGCGGGTGACCGCGTCGAGGTCAGCCGCCAGCGGGTCGGTGTCGGACTCCTCGTCGCCGACCGGGTCGGAGTCCGCGAGTACCGGGTCGTCGGACGCGTCGGCGGCCAACGGGTCGGCCGGCGCGTCGTCGCCGGGGTCGACCGCGGAGTCCACGGCGGAGTCTGCGGCGGACTCGGACGCGTCCGCACCGTCGGCAGGGTCGGGTTCCGCGGGGTCGTCCGGCTCCTCGACGGTGCCGGCGGAAAACGGAATCGACGCCGCGAGGTCGTCGTCGGTGTCCGAATCGACTGCTGGCTCCGATTCGGCCTCGGCGGTCGGTTCTGCCTCCGGTTCGGCCTCGGCGGTCGGTTCCGCCTCCGGTTCGGCCTCGACAGTCGATTCTTCCTCGGGTTCGGCTTCGACGTTCGGTTCCGCCTCCGATTCGAGTTCGGGATCCGCCGGAGCGGCTCCGTCGTCGACCCCGTCGCCGCTGTCCTCGACGAAGTCCGAGTCGGGGTCAGGGTCGGGGTCGGGTGCCGGGTCGGCGGCGTCCGCCGGTTTGGGAGTCGCGTCCGCTTCGTCTCCCGCGTCCGCCTCGTCCGTCTCGTCGTCCAGACCCGGAACCGGGACCGGCGTTCCGGTGAGCGCCTCGGCGAGCGCGCGATACCCCGCGGTCGCGATGCTGTCGGGCGAGTGAACGACGACCGGGTCCCGCGTGCTGAGCGCTTCGCGGATGGCCGGGGACTCGGGGACGACAGCGATGACGCCGGTATCGAGGAGCGAAGCGACCACGTCGGCGTTCGGCTTCGACTGGTCGACGCGCGTGAGGACGACGCCGACCACGTCGGCACCGATGCGGTCTGCGAGCTGTCGGGTCTTTTCCGTGTCACCGAGCGCCTCGCGCTCCGTCGTGGAGACCAGGATGACCTCGTCGGCGAGCTTCAGCGGGACGAACGTGTCGTCGCTCAGCCCCGCACCGGTGTCGATGATGACGATGTCGTAGCTCGCTTCGAGCGTCGAGATGATCGGTTCGAGCTCCTTGGCGTTCGCGGTCGCGAACGCTTCGAGCGCGTTCGAGCCGGGGAGCACCGAGAGTCCCGCCGGTCCGTCGTAGACGGCGGTCTCGACCGCCGCCTCGCCTGTCAATACGTCGTGAAGCGTCGCCCCATCCGGGTCGACGCCGAGCGCGCCGGCGAGATTCGGCATCCCGAGGTCACCGTCGACGACGACGACATCGTGACCGGCCATCGCGAGCGTCGTCCCGAGGTTGGCCGTGGTCGTCGTCTTTCCAACCCCGCCTTTCGCGCTGGCAACTGCGTACACCCGGGCCATAATTCCAACGTCGAAGTCCACCCGTGACAGCAACATAAATGTTCTCCGACCGCGCTCGTCTCGAAGTCGGGTCGTAGGGCGGCTCGTGCGGCGGGATACCGCGGAACGTGACCAGTCAAAGGTTACTTAGCCGCTGGAGGGACTAGGTGGAGTGATGAGTAGCGACGCCGAGGAGGCGAGCGAGGACCGCCGAAAGTACGAATTCAAGAAGGTCATCGAGGACCTGCGAGAGTACGAAGGGTCGGGAACGCAGCTCGTCACCATCTACATCCCCGAAGACAAGCAGATATCCGACGTGGTCGAACACGTCATCACGGAGCACAGCGAAGCGTCTAACATCAAATCGAAGCAGACGCGAACGAACGTCCAAGACGCCCTGACGAGCATCAAGGACCGACTCCGGTACTACGGGAACTTCCCGCCGGACAACGGCATCGTGATGTTCTCCGGCGCGGTCGACGCCGGCGGCGGCCAGACGACGATGGTCACCAAGGTACTCGAAAGCCCGCCGGAGCCGATTCAGTCGTTCCGGTACCACTGCGACTCGAACTTCCTCACCGGGCCGCTCGAAGATATGCTCATGGACAAGGGCCTGTTCGGCCTCATCGTCCTCGACCGCCGCGAGGCCAACGTCGGCTGGCTCAAGGGCAAGCGCGTCGAACCCGTCAAGAGCGCCTCGTCGCTCGTCCCCGGCAAGCAGCGAAAAGGTGGCCAGTCGGCCCAGCGTTTCGCCCGCCTCCGCCTCGAAGCCATCGACAACTTCTACCAGGAGGTCGCCGGCATGGCCAACGACCTGTTCGTCCCCAAGCGCCACGACATGGACGGCATCCTCGTGGGCGGCCCCTCGCCGACGAAAGACGAGTTCCTCGACGGCGACTACCTCCACCACGAACTGCAGGACCTCGTCGTCGGGAAGTTCGACGTGGCCTACACCGACGAGTCCGGCCTCTACGACCTCGTCGACGCCGGGCAGGACGCGCTGGCCGACCAAGAGGTCATCAAGGACAAAAAGCAGATGGAGGAGTTCTTCGAGAAGCTCCACCGCGGCAACGAGTCCACCTACGGGTTCGAGGCGACCCGGAAGAACCTCGTGATGGGGTCGGTCGACCGCCTCCTCATCTCCGAGGACCTGCGGAAAGACATCGCCGTCTACGACTGCGACGGCCAAGAGGAGTACGAACTCGTCGACCACCGTCACGACACGCCAACCCACGAGTGCGAGGGCGGCTCGGAGGCCGAACTGAAAGACCGCGAGGACGTCATCGAGTGGCTCATGGACCTCGCAGACCAGCGCGGCACCGAGACGAAGTTCATCAGCACCGACTTCGAGAAAGGCGAACAGCTCTACGACGCGTTCGGTGGCATCGCCGGCATCCTCCGGTACTCCACCGGCGTCTAAGCGACCTCCTCCTCGGCGTCTTCGCGCGCCACGCGTTCGACGGCACGGAGCGACGGCACTCAGAGAAACGCGTCCAACTGGCGCTGCCGGCGAGCGACGTCGAAGTGGGGGGCCGTCGCCGCCTGCTGGAGCCGGTCGAGCGTGAGGTGCACGTCGGTGCCCGACCGCTCGGCGAACTCGACGCAATCGACGATACCGGCGCGGTTGAGCGCGAGCGAGTCGAGCATACCGACGAGGAGCGCGACCGCCGCGCCCGCGTCGCCGTCGGGAAGCGCGCCCGCGAGCGGCCGCGACGCTCCGTCGCTCGGCGGTGCCTCGGTCGAGTGCAGTCGGAGACAGTCGGCGCACAACCCGACGGTCAGCGCCGCCTCGGGCGCGTGGGATTCGAGCGGTTCCGGCACCGCGAAGACGGCGAGGTCGCCGTCGCAGTCGGGACAGGACATGAGACGCTCTACGCGCCGATAGGATGAAAAACGGTCGGAGACCCGACCGAGAGAGGAGTCGAGAGAGAACAGGCGGCCCCGGTCAGTCTGCGGTCGCCGCTTCCGCGTCTGCGTCCGCGTCGGCCGCCGCCTTCTCCGCGGCGCGTTCTTCCTTTTCTTCTTCTTCCTTCTTCGCCTTGATTTTCTTCAGGCGGAAAATCTCCTCGCGCTCCTGTTCTTCGAGCTTCTGTTCGATGTACTCCTGATTCTCGTACAGCTCCGGGAGCAGTTTGAATTCGAGCGCGTTGACGCGGCGCTTCGTCGTCTCGATTTCCTCGAGCATCTTCTTCATGGCCGTCTCGACCTCCGCGGCGAGGATGATGGATTCGAGGAGTTCCTCGTAGGCGTCCGCGGCCTCGTCGATGCGGGCCGAGGAGCCGAGCAGCCCGTAGCCGCGCTGGTCGAGGCTCTTTTTCACGCGCGAGGACTCGATCTGCGGGACGACGACGCCCATGATGTTCTTCGACTGCGTCGTGATTTCGGGGTACTCCTTCAGCGCGGAGGCCGCGCCGCGGACCGCCACGTCGCCCTCCATGGCGCGGGCCATGTTGATTTTGTTCTGCGCGCGCTCGTAGTCCTGATTGAGGTTGGCCCGCACGTCCTGGGCCTGGTCGAGGATGTCCATGAACTCCATGATGAGCCCGTCACGCTTCTGTTCGAGCGTGTCGTGGCCCCGCTCGGAGAGTTCGATGCGATCTTCGATCGCCATCAAGTTCTTGCGGGTCGGCTTGACGTCTTCGGCCATCGTTGCCGGGGGTTGTTCGCCTGGGGTGTTAATCTTTTACTGTCTGGCCGGCCGGACCGGGCGAAATCGGGCGTGCTTGGAAGTGTCACGTCCGCGGGTCGGAGCCGAGATTCAGTCCGCAGGTCGCCACGGGTGCTGGAGTCGGCGCACCGGAGACGGTAGCCGTTGAGCGACCGTCAGAAAACCGGAGCCGCCCGACTAGTATGGGTCGCTGTCGAAAAATCGTGAGATGAGTTTGCGCTCCGCGGCGTGCAGGTGCTGGTGGAACGTCGCCCGCGAGACGCCCATCGTCTCCGCGAGTTCCTCGCCGGTGACGGCGTGGGGCCACTCGAAGTAGCCGCCGAGGTAGGCGAGTTGGAGCGCCGACTGCTGTCGGTCGGTGAAGTCGTCGGTGACGCTCGCGACGAACTCGCGGCGCGCCTCCGGCGGTTCCGACCGATTCGTGACGGAGCGGAGTTCGGCGTCCGCCGCGACCGTCTGCAAGTCGTCGAGGAGCGCCCGGCCCGCCACGCGGTCGGAAATGATGACCGTGAGCCGACAGCCGAGGCGGTCTACTTCGAGGTCGACGAGCCGCCCGCCCGCGTCGGCGACGAGGTGAAGGAGCGACCCGTCGTCGAAGGTGAGCTCGTAGAGTTCCGCGTCGTCGCCGCGGGGGAGAACATCGACGCTTCGAAGGCCGTCGAGGTCGGTGTCGGCTTCCTCGAACTCGGTCGCGGGGTGCGTCGAGACGAACAGGCTCACGGTCCCGTCGTCGTGTTGGGCCGAACCGCGATACGAGAGTTCGCAGTCGCCCGCGACGGCGAGTCGGACCAACGGCTGGGTCTCGTCGCGCACGTCGAGTTCGAGTTCGAGCCGCTCGTCGGACAGCAGTGACCGCCGGCTCTCGAAGGCGTCGATGGCCGCGCCGACCGCCCGCCCGAGCGTCTCGAACACCACTCGGACCTGCTCGTCGAGTTCCGCGACATCGGTGTAGACTGTCAGGACACCGTAGAGCGTCCCGCTGTGGACCAACGGGACCGCGATGACGGAGTCGAACGGGACGAGCGCCTCGGCGTGGACGCTGCCGTCGCCGACGGCCGCCGACTGGACGGCCCGCGACTCCGCGGCGCGAGCGGTGGGGTCGTCGGGATTCGACCGACTGATTTCGAGGCCGTCGAGGAACTCCGTGTCCGTTCCGGCCCGCTCGTTGGGAACGATGACCGCCGGCGAGAGGTCGCAGTGGCCGACCCACGCGCAGTCGAACGACCCCGCGGCGGTGACGCGGTCGCAGACGGCCGCTTCGAGTTCCTGTCTGCTCTCGGCGCGGACGAGCGCGCTCGTCACGTCCGCCAACAGCCCCTCGATGTGCTCGACGAGCGTCTGGAGGCGCGCGCGCTCCTCGTCGACTCTGGCGGCGTAGCGCTCGGCGGCCGCCTCCGCGCGCACGCGCTCGGTGATGTCCGTCTGGAAGCCGACGTAGTGCGTCACCTCGCCGTCCGGCCCGCTCAGCGGCGCGATATCGACCCGATTCCAGAACGTCTCGCCGTTCGCCCGGTAGTTCAGCAGTTCGACCGACGCCGACTCCTCGGCCTCGATAGCGCGGCGGAGTGCGGCGACTCGCTCGGGGTCAGTGTTCGGCCCCTGAAGATACCGGCAGTTCCGCCCCAGCGCCGCGTCGGCCGAGTAGCCGGTCATCGTCTCGAACGCCTCGTTGACGTAGACGAGCGGTCGGTCGGGCAGCGAGCAGTCCGCGATGGTGATGCCGACCGGAGCCTCGTCTATCGCCTGTTCCTTCAGGTCCTCCGTGATCTTGCTCGCGGCCGCCGCGCCGCGGCGACGCCACGCGACGGCGCTTTCGACCCGTTCTGGAAGCCGTTCGAAGAGGTTCGAGTCGACGACCGGGACCACGTCGGCCGCGCCCGCGTCGCGGGCGGCCGCCGCCGAGAGGTCGCCGTCGGGCGGGACGACGACGACCAGCGGAACCGCGAGCGCACCGTGGACCGCGTTCACGTGGGCGAGGCGGTCGGTTCCGAGCACGACGCAGTCGACCGATTCGGCCTCGGCGCGCCGGCCGGCCGCGTCGACCGAGGGGGCGACCGACACCGAAAGCGGCGAGAGCGCGTCCACGAGTCGCTCCCGGTCGACGGCGGGACCGACGACCGCGAGGACGCGAGTGGAAGACGAGGTGGCGTCCATGCGGAGTCGTCGTGGCCGAGACGTAAGGAAGTTCTCGCGGGCGACGCGCGGCCGCGCGGCTCGGGAGGCGAGCGTCGCGAATAGAAGCGGAGAATCGAACCGAGGGACGAACGCGGCGTTCGCCGCGGTCTAGGCTTCCGCTTCGACCGACTCGGCGTCTTCGTCGTAGTAGTCCTCGATGAGCTCTTCGTCGATACGGTTGAGCTCGGACTTCGGAAGCGTCGACAGGAGGTCCCAGCCGATGTCGAGGGTGTCCTCGATGGACCGGTCCGTGTCGAAGCCCTGGTTGACGAACTCGGCTTCGAAGCGCTCTGCGAAGTCGAGGTACTTGTTGTCGCGCTCCGACAGCGCCTCGCGACCGACGATGTTCACGAGGTCGCGCAGGTCTTCACCCTCCGCGTACGCCGCGTACATCTGGTCGGACACGTCGGCGTGGTCCTCGCGGGTGAGGCCCTCGCCGATACCGTCGTCCATAAGACGCGACAGGGACGGAAGCGGGTTGATCGGCGGGCGGATGCCCTGCGAGTTGAGGTCGCGGTCGATGTAGATCTGCCCTTCCGTGATGTAGCCGGTCAGGTCGGGAATCGGGTGCGTGTCGTCGTCACCCGGCATCGTGAGGATGGGAATCTGCGTGACAGACCCCTCGCGGCCCTCGATGCGACCCGCACGCTCGTAGAGCTGTGCGAGGTCGGTGTACATGTAACCCGGATAGCCACGGCGACCGGGGACCTCTTCGCGAGCCGCGCCGATTTCGCGGAGCGCCTCGCAGTAGTTGGTCATGTCGGTCAGGATGACGAGGACGTGGTAGTCCTTGTCGAACGCGAGGTACTCGGCGGTCGTCAGCGCGAGTCGCGGCGTGACCGTCCGCTCGACTGCGGGGTCGTCCGCGAGGTTCGTGAAGACGACGGAGCGTTCGAGTGCACCCGTGCGCTCGAAGTCCTCCATGAACTCGTTGGCCTCTTCCTGCGTGATACCCATCGCGCCGAAGACCACTGCGAACTCCGAGTCTTCGCCGCTGTCTTCGTCCTCGGGCACCGTCGCCTGACGGGCGATCTGGAGCGCGAGGTCGTTGTGGGGAAGCCCCGACGCGGAGAAGATGGGGAGCTTCTGGCCGCGGACGAGGGTGTTCATGCCGTCGATGGCGGAGACGCCGGTCTGGATGAACTCCTCGGGGTACTCGCGGGAGTAGGGGTTGATTGCCGCGCCGACGATGTCCCGACGCTCGTCGGGGACGATCTCGGGGCCGCCGTCGATGGGCTGGCCGGACCCGTCGAGCACGCGCCCGAGGAGGTCCTCGGTCACGGGCATCTTGAGGGTCTCGCCGAGGAACTTGACGGACGCGTTCCTGTCGATACCGGTCGTGCCTTCGAACACCTGAATCGCGACGAGGCCCTCGGAGGATTCGAGGACCTGTCCGCGCTTGGTCTCGCCTTGGGGCGTCTCGATTTCGACGATTTCGTCGTAACCGATCGGCTCGTCGACCTCGGCGAACACCAGCGGGCCGCTGATTTCGGTGATGGTCTGGTATTCCTTCATGGTCTCAGTACAGCTCGCGGAGCTGCTCGGTGATCTCTGCTTTGAGGTCCTCGATGTACGCCTCCCAGTCTTCCTGCACACCGATGCGGTTCAGCCGGGGAGCCGCCTCGATGGCCTGAATCTCTTCGACGGGGACGCCGGCTTCGAGCGCCTTGAACGCCTCGTCGTTGAACGTGTGGATGGCGGTGAGGATTCCGTACGTCTTCTCGGGGGAGCAGTACGTGTCCGTCGGGTGGAACGCGTTCTGCTGGAGGTACGCCTCGCGGAGGTAGCGAGCGATTTCGAGGGTCAGCTGCTGGTCCTCCGGCAGGGCGTCCTTACCGACGAGCTGAACGATCTCCTGCAGTTCGTTCTCCTCGTCGAGCACGTCGACGGCCCACTGGCGCTCTTCGGCCCAGTCGTCCTCGACGTTCTCGACGAACCACGGGTCGAGCTGCTCTTGGTAGAGCGAGTACGACTCGTTCCAGTTGATGGCCGGGAAGTGACGGCGCTCTGCGAGGTCCGCGTCGAGCGCCCAGAACGTCTTGACGATACGCAGGGTGTTCTGCGTGACCGGCTCGGAGAAGTCGCCGCCCGGCGGCGAAACCGCGCCGATGACGGAGACGGAGCCTTCCTCGCCGTTGACGGTCGTGAAGTAGCCGGCGCGCTCGTAGAACTCGGAGAGACGCGCGGCGAGGTACGCGGGGTACCCCTCTTCGCCGGGCATCTCTTCGAGACGCGACGAAATCTCGCGCATGGCCTCTGCCCACCGGGAGGTGGAGTCGGCCATGAGCGCAACGTCGTACCCCATGTCGCGGTAGTACTCCGCGATGGTGATGCCGGTGTAGATACAGGACTCGCGGGCTGCCACGGGCATGTTGGACGTGTTCGCGATGAGGCACGTCCGAGCCATGAGCGGGTTCCCGGTCTTCGGGTCGTCGAGTTCCGGGAAGTCCTCGATAACCTCGGTCATCTCGTTACCGCGCTCGCCGCAGCCGACGTAGACGACGATGTCCGCGTCGGCCCACTTGGCGAGCTGGTGCTGCGTGACCGTCTTCCCGGAGCCGAACGGCCCCGGAATCGCTGCCGTTCCACCCTTCGCGATGGGGAACAGACCGTCGAGGATGCGCTGCCCCGAGACGAGGGGTTCGCGCGGGGTCTTCTTCTCCGCGGCGGGGCGCGCCTGACGCACCGGCCACTCCCGGTGCTGTCTCTTATACACATCTCTGATGGCGCGAGGGAGNCCATCAGAGATGTGTATAAGAGACAGACCTTGTGCTCGATGGTCACGGTCTCGGGGACCGTCCCGACGACGTCGCCGGGGGCGACTTCGTCGCCCTCGGAGACGGTGGGTTCGAACTCCCACTTCTCGTCGAGGTCGATACCCGGCGCGTCGACACCGCGGTCGAGGAACGCCGAGTCCATCTTCGACTCCAGCACGTCCAGCGGACGCTGGACGCCGTCGTAGATGGCGTCCATCATCCCCGGACCGAGGTCGACGGTCAGCGGTTCGCCCGTACTCTCGACGGGTTCGCCGGGACCGACGCCGGAGGTCTCTTCGTACACCTGAATAGTCGTGAGGTCGCCCTCGATTTCGATGACCTCGCCCATCAGCCCTTCGTCGCCGACGTAGACGACGTCGTTCATGCGGGCGTCGAGGCCACGGGCGGTCACGACCGGACCACTCACGCTTGCGATGACACCGTCCTCGCGAACGGAATCTTGTGTTGCCTGACTCATGTTTGGTTATTCGTCCATCAGATCGATACCGATTGCTCTCTTGATCTGGTCACGGAGGCCGCTCGCGCCGCCGGAGCCGCCGAGCGTCACGAGCGTCGGCTCGATGCTGCGCTCGACCGACTGCCGGGCGTTGCGCGAGAGGTGGTCGAGGTCGTCTTCGTGCATCACGATGATGCCCACGTCCTCGTCCTCCAGCGTCCGCGTCACGGCCTCGTCGAGTTCGTCGTCCTTCGCTTCGTCCGGGACGTTCTCGAACTTGCGGACGCCCGCAAGCCGAAAGCCCGTGGTGAAGTCCGGACTGCCGATAACTGCGATTTCCTGGCTCATAGGATGACCAGCTCCGCTTCTATTGCATCGGGGTCCAGCCCGGCTTCGCGGCCGCGGGCGATGGCCCGGATGTTGTCAACCTCGCGCTCCTTGGCGAGGATGTACGAGACGATTGGCGTGACAGAAAGCGGGAACACGTAACCGAGCGTGTCCGCGTACTCCAAGAGCGCCGCGTCGAGGGCGCGCTCGAAGCCGATGAGGCTGTCTGCCGCTTCGAGGTCCGAAAGGGCCGCCGAGAGGCGGTCGCCGTATCGGCTGTCACGAATTTTCGACACCAGCTCGTCCGGGCTGGTCGCCAGCGACGCGAGCTCCGTCGCGCGGAACAGCGTGCCGCCCTCGATGAAGTAGTCGACGGGGTCGAGGTCGGCACCGCTGCGAGCGATGCGGAGCGCGTTGCGGGCGTTTCGGAAGTCGATTTCGGCTTCGAGGAACTCGCGGTACTGCTTTGCCTCTTCGCCGACGACCAGGTCGTCGAGCAACTGCTCGTAGAAGGCGCGGTCGACCGCGTTCTCCAGCGGGACGAGGACGCCGACTTCCTCGTACTCCTCGTAGGCGGCCGCGAGGCCGTCACCGAAGATGGTGCCGGAGAGAACGCTGACGACCTCTTCTATCTCGCCCGCGTCGAGCAGTCGCGAGATGAGGCGGTCGTCGAACTCGCCGGCGCGGATGAGGTCGGATTCGACCTCCTCGCGGGACGCACCGGAGTAGAGACCGCGGATAATCGTCTTCACGTTCCACGCGTCGAACTTGCGGAGATACCGCGCGATGAGGTCGTAGAGGCGGCCGTCTGCCCAGTCGAGGATATCGTTGAACTGCTTCGCCAGATTCTGGTTCAGCGCGTACTCGATGAGGTCGACGCCGGAAAAACGGCTGCCCAGCGCGTTGACCTCGGTTTCGTACTCCGATTCCTCCATGAACCGGGCGATTTCGGCCGGTCCCATGCGGACCAGTTTGCGGTACTCCTCGTCGCCGAACAGGGCACTACGTCGCGCTCGAACGCGAGCGATGACGTATTCGGGATTCGAGCCGCCGGTAGTGCTCATTGGTCGTCGAACAGTCGCGCACTCACTTCCTTCAGGTTGTCCTCCCAGACTGTGTCGAGGACCGAGTCGAAGGTGTTGTTCACCCGGACGCGCGAGTTCGACCCCTCGACCACGACGCCACCGAGGCAGTCGCGCTCGCCGGCGAACTCGTAGCCGTCGTAGTCTTCGAGGATGCTCGAAAGCAGCTCCTCGTCGTCGGCGCGGCCGTAGACGGAGACTTCGTCTGCGTCTTCGAACTCGACCGCCGCCGCGTCGAGCAGCGAGCGGGTGAGCTCTTCGCGACGGTCGCCTTCCAGCTCGGCGAGTTCGCGTTCGACCTGCTCGCGGACGCGCTGGAGCACGTCACGACGGGCGCTGAGTCGGGCCTGCTTGGCTTCGAGCTTCGCGCTGGAGAGCGCCTGTTCGCGCTCCCGTTCGAGTTGTTGCTCGACGTCCGCCTTCCGCGATTCGAGGAGCTCTTCGGCGTCGGCCTCGGCCTCGGCGACGATCTCGTCTGCCTGTTCCTGGCCGTCCTGCCTGATGTCCTCTGCGCGTGCGCGGGCTTCGTCTCGGATGTCCTCAACGACGTTGTCCAAACTCATAATGGGAAAGAGAGGGGGTGCTTAGGCCGCGAAGACAACGACCAGTGCGAGGATGACGAGGGTCTCGGGGAGAACCGTAAGGACCAGCCCGTTGACGAAGAGGTCGTCGTCTTCCGCGATGGCACCCATCGCGGCGGAGCCGATGCCACGCTCCGCATAGCCTGCGGCGAAGGCGGCGATACCGACGGAGAGGGCCGCCGCGGCGTCGGCGGTGATAGCGGGCGAGGAAGCGGCTTCACTCTGCAGTGCAGTCATGAGGGGTTCGATTGCTTCAATCATTGTGTGTTCCTGAGTACCGGATTGTCGTCTCCGAACGTCCGTATGTGCTGTTAGCCGTATCATAAAGGTTCCCAAAACGTCTGGAGCGGTCTGCCTACGGCGGCGGAATCGTCGTCATTGCAAAAAGCAGTCGCTCCGAGCGGACAAAAGTCAAAAAAGAATCGACGATGAGGGTTAGTCTTCGGTCGTGAACTCGCGGTCGTAGCCGAACGGGTTGTACGCGCGGCCGCCGCCCTCGAAGAACTTGTTGAAGAACTCGACGTACTCGAGACGCACGGCCTGCAAGCCGGCGCTCGTGACGCCGAGCGCGAGGACGACCAGGTGACCGACGACGAGGACGAGCAGTCCGCCCACGACGCCCGCGGCACCCGTGTGGAAGATGCCGCCGAACAGAATCTCGGTCACTTCGTGGCCGTGATAGCTCACCGTTCCTGCCGCTTCGAGTGCAGCAGCGTCGGGCATTCCGCCGAGCCCGAAGTGCCAGCCGCCGTGGTCGTCGACGTACACGCCGAAGACGAGCAGGTTGACGGCGAACGCCATCGACGCCTTCGCGATGAGGACCGCGCCGAGACGCGTGTACGACAGGACGTTCGAAAGCGGGGCGGCGAACTCGACGAGTTCGGCCAGTTCGGCCGTCCCGAGCAGCCCCGCGCCGAGGAAGTACAGCCCGAGGCCGATCCAGCCGACAGTGTACGAGAAGCCGGAGAAGCCGAGCGGGATGAGCCCGTCAGCCGCGAACGTGGTGAACAGGAACTCCGGCGGGACGCCACCGAGCGCGTCGCTGAAGATCCAGATCCACAGGCCGTTCAGCATGAGGATCCACGAACCGCTTTCGAGGACCGCCTCCTTCGCGCCGTGGAGTTCGTAGTTCTCGAAGAAGTCGAGAATGTACCCCACGTTGATGTGGAAGATACCGACGGCGACGCTCACGGTGAGCCAACCGAGGGCCCACTCAGAGGTGGCCGGCGACAGTCCCTTCTCGATGGGCGGGTGCGACAGCCCGAGCATTCCTTCCCAGAAGTACTGGGTGATGAGGTGGAAGCCGAATATCTCGCCGTAGAGGATGCCGAACAACGTCGTAAACAGCCCCGCGGCGAGGGTGACGCCACCCATGCTCTTGAGCGCACCGTCCTCGAACTTCGAGTAGAGGAAAAAGCCGATGGCGGTGTAGATGACACCGTACCCGAAGTCACCGATCATGAACCCGAAGAACGTCGGGAACGTCAGGAACAGGATGATGGTCGGGTCGAACTCGTAGTAGTTCGGGCGGTTAACCGCCTGCACGAGGATTTCGAACGGCTTGACAGCGCCGCTGTTCTTCTGGACGACCGGCGGGTCGTCGCTGGACATCGAGACCGTTCCGCCGTCGGTAACGGCGGCCGTGCCGCCGGTCTCGGTGACGTCCTCTCGCGCGTGGTCGTGTCCGTCACGCGAGAACTCGGCGCGTTCGAGCTCCTCGACGGCGACGTGCTCGCCGACCTCGTCTTTGAGCGTGCCCGCGAACGTGTTGTAGCGCTCCGTCGGAATCCAGCCCTCGGCGACGAAGGCGTTCTCCGTCGTCGCGAACGAAAGCGGCGCTTCCGTCTTCTGGACGTCGATTGCGAGTCGCTCTTCGGCGGCGAGGAGGAACTCGCCCTCCTCGACGGCGATGTCGTGGAGCTCGGATTCGACGGTTTCGAGCTTCGACTCGGTTTCGCGCTTCTGCTGTTCGAGGTCGCGGATGTGCTCTTCGGGGCTTCCCGAGGCGTCCGGGACTTCGAGCGTGGCGAACTCGACGCCGACCAGCGCGTCGGCGAGCGCCATCTCGTCGGCACCGTCGACCGGCCGACCGAAGACGGCGTGCGTGCGCTCGCCCGAGAAAATCTCGTAGGCGCTGATGTCGTCGGCGTCGACGACGGCGCGCTCGACGGGTTCGACCTTCCCCTGTCCGACGACGACCTGCAGGGTGTCGTACCCCGAAAGCAGGTCGAGGTCGAGTCCGAGGTCGACGAACGGCTCCATCGCGTCGATTTCTTCGTCCACCGCGCGGAGCTCGTTTTCGAGCTCGGAGCGGCGGTCGTCCAGTTCATTGACTTCGGCTCGAATCTCTTCGAGGGGCTCCCCGAGCGCGTCGTCGGGGACGATGCGCTGCCGGCCGGAGTCCGTGTCTTCGACCCCGAGGATGCTTTTGAGCGAGCGGACGGTGACGAGCTTATCGGACGCGCTCTCAGCGCCCTCGATGGGCGACCCCGTCTCGAATCCGAACTCCTCCTGCCACGAGCCGTCGTATTCGGTGACGTGCAGCAGTCGGAGGTCGTGGACGGCCTCGATGACCTCGGGCATGACGCCCTTAGAACCGGTCACCGAGACCTTGCTCATCTGCTCAGGTCTGAGCATCCACCGCCTCCTCGAATTTGCCGATGGCGAACTCGACCGCGTCGTCGATGTGGTCTTCCGCCTCGGCAACCAGTTCGTCGCGGGCGTCCTCGCCTTCTTCGAGGATGCGTTCCCGCTCCGTCTCTATGTCCGCGCGTCCCTCCTGAAGACGCTCGGATTCGAGCTCTGCGGCCTCTTCTTCGGCCTCGGAGCGAATCTCATCGGCTTCCTCACGCGCCTCCGCGACGAGCTCCTCACGTTCGGCCTCGGCCTCTTCAACGATGTCGTCGGCCTCCTGCTCGGCCGTTTTGATTCGTTCGAGAACCTCTTGTCTCGGCATACTCGTATCACAGGAACGTTGCACAAGCGCTGTATAAGGTGTTTGCGGAAAGTCTGTGACAGACGCTCGGAAAACGCGACGATTTACCCCCTCGAACGCCGACCGGCGCGGCGAATCCGCACCGTTATCATCGGCGAGTTCTAATCCCGGCGCGATGGGAGTCCTCGAAAACAAAGCGCGGGCCCGCCTGTTCTACAAGTACCTCTCGAAGGTGTACGACCGGGTGAACCCGTTCATCTGGAACGAGGAGATGCGCGACGAGGCGCTGGAGATGCTCGACATCCAGCAGGGCGACCGCGTCCTCGACGTGGGCTGTGGCACCGGCTTCGGAACCGAGGGACTGCTCCGCTACACCGACGACGTCCACGGTCTCGACCAGAGCATCCACCAGATGCAGAAGGCGTGGGAGAAGTTCGGCAAGCGCGACGAGGTCCGGTTCTACCGCGGGGACGCCGAGCGGCTCCCCTTCGCTGAGGACTCGTTCGACGTTATCTGGTCGTCCGGCTCCATCGAGTACTGGCCGAACCCGGTCACCGCGCTCGAAGAGTTCCGCCGCGTGGTGAAACCGGGGAGCAAGGTGCTCGTCGTCGGCCCCGACGACCCGAAATCCGGCGTCTTCCAGAAGCTTGCGGACGCCATCATGCTGTTTTACGACGAGGAGGAGGCCGACCGGATGTTCGAGGCCGCCGGCTTCGTCGACATCGAACACCACATCCTCCAACGCCAGCCGGGGAGCCCGCGGGCCATCGTCACCATCGCGCGCGCACCCGAGGAATAATCGCTGACCGCCGCGGTCGGCTCGTCGTCGCGACCGACTCACGACGCCGTCGCTTCGAGCGCCGCGACCGGCGTGTCGCCGTCGAAGACGCGGACGGTCACCGTCGCACCCGGCTCGATAGTCGGGTCGTTCGTCCCCGCGAGTTCGAGGGTCGCCGTCTCACCGACGGTCCACCGGGGGTCGGCCGCGGCGTTGAACGGGCCGGTCGGACCGGGTTGGAACCCGCTGGCCGAGAAGAATGGCACGGGCGGTTGGTGCGCGAGCGACTCACCGTCCACCGAGATACGAACCGCGAGCGAGTCCACGTCGAGCGGCGCGCCGCCCTCGTGAGTCAGCGACAGCGTGTCACCCGAGACCCCGAGCGACAGCGCCGTGGGTCGAGTCGGCGTCGGCGAGGCGTCGGCCGCGTCGAACGCCGCCGCGCCAACAGCGGCCGCGATGACGACCACGAGACCGATGAGGAGCACGCTCCCGATGAGTACTGACGAGCCGCGGGTCGAGCGGCGGAACTGACGAGGCATCGAGACGGGGTGGTCCCGTCATGGGATAAGAAGCTCCGGTCAGCTGACCGTCGGAGAACCGACCGTTGGCGAGTCGCCGGGTGCGCCTTGCGGGACCCTCCGGGAGGGGCCGGGCGACTCGGTCGATTCGGTCGGCGTCGACGTGACCGTCGGGGACGTGTCGTTTTCCGTGGCGGTTGGGTTCGCCGCGAGGGGGGGCGTGGGCGTCGGATCAGCCGTGAGCACGACCGCCGAGTTGCCCTTGATGACCGTGACGGTGTAGGGCGCTGACGGCGAGACGGTCCAGAGCGTCCCGTCGGAGCCGGTGTGACCCAACAGCGTGCTCTCCTGGCTGGCTTCGAGTCCAATCGTGACGTTCGCGTCGACCGGGTCGCCCGTCTCGCTTTCGTTCAACTGGATGCGGAGCGGTCCGCCGGGGTAGGTCCGGTCGACGGTGAGCGCCAGCCCGTCTCTGACCCCGGTGGCGGTGGCGGTGGTCGAAATCGACCTGAGGGGACGCGTCTGGGACTCCTTGAACACGCGTCCGCTTCCGGTGTCAACGTACGCCGTCAACTGTCCGTAGTTGTAGTTGATTCGCACGCGGTGGCTGTCGCCGGCACTGATGACGTTGGTCCCGTTCTGTGCGGTGCGGCTGGAGTAGATGGTCGGGTAGTTCTCCGCGACGATGTCGAGCGCCTCCTCGTAGGTGACCGTGCGCTGGTCGCGGTCGCGGAGGTCCGCGCGGTAGGCCTCGCGGACGTACTCGCCGTCGGCGACGACGCTGAGGACGACCCCGGTCTCGCTCGTCCGCACGGAGAACCGCGCGGCGTCGGCCTCGCCGGTCATGACCGCGACCGCGTGCGTCCGAACGGGGCCGGTGAACGTGTCGAGTTCGCGTTCGAGCGCCGCGAGCCGCCCGGAGCTAATCGAGAAGTCCGACGTTCGGCTCGTGACGTCACGGAGGGCGACGCGCCGCTCGTTGAGCGCCCGCGCCTCGGCGTCGATTCGCGCGAGTTCGATGAGGAGCTCTCGCGCGGTGAGGTTGTCGTCGTTGAACCGTTCGATGACGGAGCGCTGTGCGCTCTGGAGCGCGATTGCGCGCTGCTCGATGCCGTTTAGCTCGTCGAGGATGAGCTGTTGTCGGGTGCTGTCGTCGCTCGCGGACTCGATGCGCTCGATAGACGCCCCCGTCTGAATCCGCCCGCCGGCCCTGAGCGCGGAGAAGTCGAGAGAGGGACCGAGGTCGACGTGGTGGGCTTCGACCGTCGACCGGACCAGCTCCGACGACGGGATATCGAGGACGTGAATCGTCTCGTTGGACGGCGACTCGACCTGTGCGTGGGTCGCCCCATCGAGCGCCGGCGAGTGGGACGAGCCGTCGGTCGGACCGACCGCGCCGAGCACCGGCGACGCCACGAGGAGCATGACGACGACGAGTGGGAGGGCCTTCATCGCCGTGAGGGTACACGGGGGCAGTACTAAAATGACCCTCTTGCTGCTGTCGACGACGGCGACGACGGGGGCGTCTCTCGACGGCGTCTGACGCTGTTGAATCGATGGAAAGCGTTTTCATCGCCGGACGAAACGGATTTACGTATATGCGGAGCGCCGCCCTCATCGTTGCCCTCCTCACCATCGTCGCCGGCGTCGCAGTCCCAGTGACGGCCACGGACGTGGCCGCGGCCGGCACGCAGAGCGCGGACGCGGTCGCCGGCGTTCCCGACACCGATGTCACCGATTCGAGCGCGGACGCGGACGAGACAGCGACGCTCGCGAAGCTCGGCCGCGGACCGCTCGCCGCCCAACAGACGACGCTCGAACGGTCACCGGAGACGGAGATCTCGATTCAACTACGCGCTGATCGCTCCGCGAACTGGCGGGTCGAGACGCGCTACGAGCTCGAGACGCAAAACGAGACCGCGGCGTTCGAGGAGTTCGCACGGGAGTACGAGCAGGGAACCGCCGACGCCGGTCCCGACGCGGCGTTCTTCGAACGCGTCAGTCAGACGGCCGCCGGGCAGACCGGCCGGTCGATGGCGGTTCAGAACGCGACGACGAGAGGCTACGTCGAAAACGAGACCGGCGTCCTCGTGTTGACGTTCACGTGGACGGACTTCGCGGAACAGACCAGCGAGGGGCTGCGCGTCGGCGACGCCTTCTCGGCCGGTGACGACGGGACGTGGCTCACGTCGCTTCGGTCGAATCAGAACCTCACGATTCAGACGCCGCCGGGGTACGCCGTCAGCGACACGGACATCCCGCTCGAGAACAACGCCGTCGTCGTCGAGGGGCCGCGAACCTTCGAGTCGACCGAGCAGTTGAGCGTGACGTACGTCTCGACGGGCCCGGAACAGACGATTCCGTGGACGCTCGTCGGCGGCGGTGCGGTCGTCCTCGCGGTGCTCGTGGCCGGCGTCGTCCTGTTCACACGGCGGGGGCCGAGCGGGGCGGAGCCGGCCGGAGCGTCGGTGAGCTCCGAACCGCGACGGGAGCCGACGCCGGAGCCGGCCGACGAGTCCGCACCGGACGACGACGACGGTGAGGAGCGCGACGAGGTCGACGTCGACCTCGACCTGCTTTCGGACGAAGAGCGGGTCGAACTCCTCTTGGAACGGAGCGGCGGGCGGATGAAGCAGGCGAACATCGTCAAGGAGACCGGCTGGTCCGACGCCAAGGTCTCACAGCTCCTGTCGGCGATGGCCGACGAGGAGCGCGTCGAGAAGCTGCGTCTCGGCCGCGAGAACCTCATCTCGCTGCCCGACGAGGACGAAGACGAGGAGTAATCGGGCGACGGCGTCGCGGACGGCCGCGGTGCGAAAACGTTTATTCGCCCCGGTCGGTAGTGAACGTTGATGAAAATTCTCGTAACCGTCAAGGAGGTAGCCGAGGTCGAAGAGGACTTCGAGCTCGACGGG
Organism: Haloferax sp. ATCC BAA-644; assembly: GCF_000336975.1. Classification (NCBI taxonomy): domain Archaea; kingdom Methanobacteriati; phylum Methanobacteriota; class Halobacteria; order Halobacteriales; family Haloferacaceae; genus Haloferax; species Haloferax sp. ATCC BAA-644. Next base: position 51,694 of record NZ_AOLF01000034.1, on the reverse strand, counting down.
CTCCGCGTGGCGGACCAGTACCTCGACTACGACCTCAACGAGTGGGACGAGTACGCGGTCGAGGAAGCCGTCCAAATCGCCGAGGAGAGCGACGACGACGTGGAGGTCGTCGCCGTCACCATCGGCCCCGAGCGGTCCGAAGAGACCATCCGCATGGCGCTCGCCAAGGGCGTCGACCGCGCGGTCCGCGTGTGGGACGACGCGCTCGACGGTGTGGACCTGCTCGACGTGGCCGCGAAGACGCGCCTCCTCTCGGCGGTCGTCGAAGACGAGGACCCCGACCTCGTCCTGACGGGCGTGCAGGCCAACGACGACAGCTTCGGCGCGACCGGCGTCTCGCTCGCCTCGGCAATCGGCTTCGAGTGGGCCGCGGTCGTGAACGCCCTCGACCTCGACGCCGACGGCGGCGTGGCGAACGTCCGCCGCGAACTCGAAGGCGGCGTGGAGGAGCTCACCGAGGTCGACCTCCCCGCGGTCCTCACCATCCAGACGGGTATCAACGAACCCCGGTACGCGAGTCTGCGCGGGATTCGACAGGCCCAATCGAAAGAAATCAAGCCGCTCGCGCTCTCCGACCTCGGCCTCGACGCCGCGGCGGTCGAATCCGACCTCGTCCTGACGGACGTGTACGAGCCGGAGACCGAGTCCGACGCGACCTACTTCGAGGGTGACGCCGGGGAGCAGGCCGCCGACCTTGCGACCGTCCTCCGCGAGAAGGGGGTGGGCGCGCAATGAGCGACGTGCTCGCCGTCGTCGAGCACCGCCGCGGAAGCCTCCGCGACGTGTCGTTCGAACTCGTGACGGCCGGGAGCGACCTCGTCAGCGACACCGGCGGCGACCTCCACCTCGCAATCATCGGCGGCGACGTGGACGCCTTCGCCGAGGAGCTTTCGCTCGCCGGCGTGGACGCGATTCACACCGTCGCCGAGGGCGACGAGTTCAACCACGACGTGTCCGTGCAGGCCGTCGAAGCGCTCGCCGGGGAACTCGACCCCACGTACGTCCTCATGGGCAACACGGTCAACGGTCTCGACTACGCCCCCGCGGTCGCAGAGCGCCTCGGCCGCCCGCTCGTGACCGACGCCATCGGGCTGGAGAACGACGGCGGTCTCGTCGTCACCCGCGAGATGTACGCCTCGAAGGTCGAATCGACCGTGGAAGTCGACGCCGACCGCGCCGCGGTCACCGTCCGTCCGGGCGAGTGGGACGCCGCCGAGGAGCCGGGCGAGCCCGCCATCGAGGCGTTCTCGTTCGACCTCGATGAGTCTCGCGTGCGCTCGCGCGTGACCGGGTTCGAAGAGGTCGGCAGCGGCGACGTGGACATCGCCGACGCCGACGTGCTCGTCTCGGTCGGCCGCGGCATCGAAGAAGAAGAGAACATCGAGCTCGTGCAGGACCTCGCCGACGCGCTCGGCGCGACGCTGTCGTCGTCGCGGCCCATCGTCGACAACGGCTGGCTCCCCAAGGACCGGCAGGTCGGCCAGTCCGGGAAGGTCGTCACGCCGAAGTTCTACATCGCAGTCGGCATCTCCGGCGCGGTCCAGCACGTCGCCGGGATGAAGGGCGCCGAGAACATCGTCGCCATCAACACCGACCCCGACGCGCCCATCTTCGACATCGCCGACTACGGCATCGTCGGTGACCTCTTCGACGTGGTACCGGAGCTCATCGAGCAGTTCGAGTAAGTACCCGGCCGTTTTTTGGTCCAGATTTTTGCGGACGCGAACTCGTGAGCGTCCGGAAAAAGGTGGTCGTACGTGGTACCGGAGCTCATCGAGCAGTTCGAATAGAACCGTTTGCGCTGCGGGCGGCCCGAGGCCGCCCTCGGCAAAAGCGTCACCAAAAACGCTCCTCGCTCACGGCACGGGACAGCGTGGACGAACGTGAAACGCCCGGCGTGAGAGAACGCGAAAGGGCACACAATCTCGACCTCGCTGACGGGTCAGGAACCGCCGACGGCGACCGCCTCCGCGCTCGGTTTTCGGAAATCCGGTACGTACTTCCCTACCCAACCCTACGAACCGACAATGGAATACCTGGAGCGCCGGGTCACGATGGTAAACGACCGCCTCGAGGAGGTCGTCTCGGCGGTCGAGCCGTCGGAACTCGCCGACCAACTCGACCACGTCGCTCTCGCGGGGGGCAAGCGCGTCCGCCCCGCCGTGACCATCCTCGCCTGCGAGGCCGTCGGTGGCACCCCCGAAGACGCCGTCGACTTCGCGGTCGGCGTCGAACTCGTCCACAACGCCTCGCTCGTCGTCGACGACATCATCGACCGGTCTGACATCCGCCGCGGCACGCCGAGCGCGTGGGCCGAGTACGGCTACGGCCCGGCCATCATCGCCTCCGACGGCCTGCTCGGGGAGGCGTTCGCCCTCCTGTCGTCGTCCGACCGCGCCACCCGCATCGTCGCCGAATCGATGGTCGAACTCGGCGAGGGCGAGGCGACCGAACTGGTCGCGGTCCCCTCGAACGAAGCCGAGTACATGCAGCTCGCTCACCGCAAGACGGGCGCGCTGTTCCGCGCTGCCGCCGAACTCGGCGCGGTCGCCGCGGGCGGCGACGCCCACGTCGTCGAGGCGTTCGGTGACTACGCGGCCCGCGTCGGCGTCGCCTTCCAGATTCGCGACGACGTGCTCGACGCCACCGCCGACGCGGAAGAACTGGGCAAGCCCACGGGACAGGACGCCGAGATGGGCCGGCCGTCGCTCGTGCAGGTGACCGACCTGACCCCCGAGGAAGCGAACCGCCGGGCCCGCAAGCAGGCCGACGAGGCGCTTTCGGCCCTCGAGTCCTCGGGCGTCGACGACTCGGAGCCCCTGGAGTACCTCCGCGACCTCGCGGAGTTCGTCATCGTCCGCGAGAGCTGAGGAGTCGAGCGGAAACACAGTCTGCGGGGAACGCCGATTACGCCGGTTGCTCGTTTTCGCCGTCGGAGCCGGTCGGGTAGCGCGACTCCGCCACCGCGAACGTGAGCGTGCTCAGCACGCCGAGGAGCGTGCCGACCGTGAGCGCGACGGCGAGCCCGGGGAGGTAGAACTTCTGGACGCCGACGACGCCCTCGGGGAGGAAAAACCCGGAGAGCGCGTACAGTACGATGGCGATGGCGAGCACGTAGAACGGCGCGTTGAGATAGCGCCACTTGAAGCGGTCGTGGAGGTACTCGTCCGTCACCTGCCCGAGGCTGCTGGTGATGCCGGCGGCGGCGAACCACTCGACCGCGCCGTGGACGAGCGTGGCGAGGACGAGCCCCGCCGGGGGGTCGCCCGCGACGCTCTCCGAGACGGTTTCGAGGAGTTCGACCCCGCGGACGCCGCCGACGACGAGGAGCGCCGCGGCGGCGACGTAGGTGATGATGGTGACGCGGCCGGCGTAGAGGACGTTCCGCGCGCGGTTGGCCGCCTCGTCGACGGCTGATTCGAGGCCGAGCCCGCGAAACAGCGTGTACAGCCCGAGGAGCGCCGAGATGAGGCCGAGGACGACCGCGCCGGGCACGTCGAAGAAGCTGGCGATGGTGACGAAGGGGTAGATGAGAAGCAGGATGCCGAGCGGGACGAGGATGGTCCCGCGGGTCTCGGGGTCGGCGAGCACCTGCTTCATCGTGTAGTACATCGATTCGAGGTTCTGGGCCTGCCTGACGACGACCCGGCGAACCCCGTCGATGGGGACGCGCGAGCGGATGACCGGCAGGACCGACTCGTCCTGTGCGCCGTCGGTGATGACGATGGCGTGGACTGGCTCGCCGGTCGAGAGGCTCGCGAGGACGGTGTCTATCTCGTCGCCGATGGCGCGGTTCGCCTTCACGTCGCTGCCTTCCAACCCGGTGACCGCCGCGACTTCGACCTCCTCGTCCTCCGATTCGAGGAGTTCGTCGTGGACCTGAATGCCCTGAAAGAGGACGTTCACGTCGGAGTCCTCCGGGTCCGCGGTGGCCAGCGCCACCGCGGCGTCCTCGACGCGCTGTCGGCCGACGACGGGCGTCGACAGACCCGTCTTGCGGCCGAGGTCGTCGTCGAGGTCGACACAGAGGACCAAGAGCATCGTTGACTCCTATGCCACGGGGATATATCTGCTTTCGGGGGAGCGGTCGCGGTGGCGCGGTCCGTCGGTCTCACCGAGCGAGCGGTCGGCCTCGGGCGCGCGGTCGCGACCCGCCCGTGAGCCGCGGCGCTCACTCCGCCGCGCCGGCCTCACCGACGGGGTCGAAAAGCACCTCGAAGCGCGCGCCGGCCGCGCCGTCGACGGCCCGAACCGCCCAGCCGTGGGAGTCGGCAATCTGCCGGACGATGCCGAGTCCGAGGCCGTTTCCGTCGCCGTCTTTGGTCGAAAAGCCGGCGTCGAAGACGCGGTCGCGAATCGACGCCGGGATGCCGGGCCCGTTGTCCTCGACGAAAAAGCCGCGGCGCGACGGAAGCGCGCCGACGCGAATCACGAGGTCGGTCGGCTCGTCGCCGCGGTCGGCCGCGCCGGCGCGGCCGTTTCGAGCGTGCTGCAGCGCGTTCCGAAACAGGTTCTCGAAGAGGCGCGTCGTCCGGCTCTCGTCGGCTTCGACCACCGGAAGCTCGCCGATTTCACAGCGGACGCGGTCGGCGTTCGACGAGCACATTTCCCAGCCGGTGGCCGCGGCGTCGGCCAGCGAGACCTCCGTCGCGTCGAGGACGGAGCGTTCGTCGCGGGCGAGAGACAGCACGTCTTCGACCACGTCGGTGATGCGTCGGTGGGCGCGCTCGACGTGGTCGAGGTGGCTGTCGTCGTCGAGTTCGCGGGCGAGTTCGAGCCGGCCCTGTGCGACCGCCAGCGGCCCGCGGATGTCGTGCGAGAGGACGCGGGCGAAGGCGTCGAGCCGGGCGTTCTGCTGGGCGAGTTCGCGCTCGTGGCTGATGCGTTCCGTGAGGTCGGAAATCACGCCGAGGATGTTCGTCACGTCGCCGTTCTCACCGAGGAGCGGGACCGCGCGGGCGGTGGCCCAGTGGATACGCTCGCTCCCCTCGGGAACGAAACGGAACTCGAACTCGTACTGGTCGTCGACGGCACCGTCTCGGATGTCGACGAACATCTCGTCGATAGCCCGCGTCAGTTGGTCTCGGTCGTCGACGTGGATGAGGTCGAGGAACGAGTTCGGGTCATCGTAGAGAAGCGACACGTCGCGTCCCCAGACGCTCTCGAACTGGTCGTTGATGTAGACGATGTCGAACTCGGTGGGCTCCGAGATGAACACCATATCCGGGAGCGACGAGATGATTTGGCTGGTGAGGCGCTCGGACCGTCTGAGGAGTCGTTCGGACTCCAGTCGGGCCGTGACGTCCATCGCGGTCCCGACGACGACCGGCTCGCCGTCGACCGTCGTCCGCTGGCCGGTGATTTCCAGCGCGGTCAGCTCGTCGGCGTAATCCCGGACGCGGACGGTGTACGACATCGATTCGACGCTGCCGTGGGACCTGTTTCGCAGGCTCTCTTCGACGATGGCGCGGTCTTCTTCGACGACGAACTCGGTGATGGGTCGGCCGACCACCTCGTCCGTGTCGTAGCCGAGCAAGTTCGAGAGATACTCGTTGACGAACGCGACCCGGCCGTCGCGTATCACGTACAGGCCGACGAGCGACTGCTCGGCGACGACGCGGAGCCACGCGTGCAGTTCGTCGAGTTCGGTCGACTGGCGGGCCGCGGCGACCGCCTTCGAGATGCGGTGGGCGAGCACCGCGATTTGAGCGTCGGTCGGTCGCTTGTCGACCACGTCGGCGACGCCGGCGGCGACCGCCTCGCGGACCGCCTTCTCGGAGTCGAGCCGGGTGAACAGAATCACGGGCGGCGGGTTCGGCAGCTCGCGGACGCGGAGCAGCGTATCGAGACCGGCGGTGTCGTCGAACTCGGTGACGATACAGTCGAACGGCGTCTCGGCGTGCATCGCGAGCGCCACGGTCGGCGCGTCGACCGCCGCGACATCGAGGCGGTCGCGGGCGTCGAGCGCCGACGCCGTGTCCGCGGCCGTCTCGGTGTCGTCGACGAGGAGCACCCGTACTGGGGGCTCAACACGAACGACGGGACCGAGAGACATGAGATGGTGTCAGTCACAGACAATAATAATCGTACCGGCGAATCCGGGGAGCAACCGACCGAAGTCGGACGCCTTTTGACGATGCGCCAAGTAGGTGTCCGTAATCGAATGATCTCGAAGGGATGCGAACAGTGCGCCATGGGCGGGAAGATGGTCCTGTTCGTCTACGGGTACTGCGACCAGCGCGATTGTTTCTACTGCCCGCTCGGCGAGAATCGCAAGAACGTCACCGACGTGTACGCCAACGAGCGGAAAGTCGAGTCCGACGCCGACGTCATCGAGGAGGCGAAACGCATGGACGCGCTCGGGTCGTCCATCACCGGCGGCGAACCGCAGGAGGCGCTCGACAAGACCTGCCGATACATCTCGCTTCTCAAAGACGAGTTCGGTGAGGACCACCACATCCACCTCTATACGGGAATCACGGGCGGCCGCGAGAACATGCGTCGTCTCGCCGAGGCCGGTCTCGACGAGATTCGCTTCCATCCGCCGCTCGAGCTCTGGGGCGATATGCACGGCACCGAGTGGGAAGATATCCTCTACATCGCCCGCGAGGAGGGCCTCACCCCGGCGTTCGAGATTCCGGGCATCCGCGCCGAACGGGAGTTCCTCGAGTTCCTCGACGAGGGGGCCGCGGAGTTCTGCAACATCAACGAGTTCGAGATGTCCGACGGGAACTACCGCCGGATGCAGGAGAAGGGCTACGAACTGCAAGACGGTCACATGTCGGCGGTCGACGGCTCGAAGGAGGCCATCCTCGACGAGATGGGCGACCACGAGCGCGTCTACTTCTGCACCTCCGTGTTCAAGGACGCCGCCCAGCACAGAAATCGCCTGAAGCGCATGGCCCGCAACCTCCGCCGCCCCTTCGACGAGGTGACGGACGACGGCACGCTCGTCTACGGCAAGACCTACACGCCCGCCGAGCGGTTCATCGAACTCGGCGTCCCCGACGAGTTCTACAGCATCAAGTCGAACCACGTCGAGGTCGCGTGGTGGCTCCTCGAAGAGATGATCGAAGACGGCGACGTGGACGACGGCGAAATCGTCGAGCAGTACCCGACCTACGACGGCACGGTCGTCGAGCGGACGCCGCTGGCCTGAGTTCCGGTGTTTTTGGTCCAGATTTTTGCGGAGTGAGCGAACGCGAACTCCGGAAAAAGGTGGGATGGAACCGTGGTCGAGCGGACGCCGCTGGCCTGAAGTCTGCGTCGTTTTTCCAGATATGTCCGGAGGTTCACGCGCCCGTCACGACCGAAAGCGGTGAGGCTGCCCCCGGTTTCTCGCGAGCGCGACGGACAGACTCGGCGTGAGTGCCGCGGCGACAGCCGCGGCCGTGGTCGGCCCGAGAGGGAGACCCGTCGCGACGCCGGCGGCCGCGACCGCGACGCCGACGAACACGCCCGCGGCGATGCCGGCGCGCTGTTGGCGGTGTGTCGGCCTGAATCCGCGGGCGTCGGCGTAGAGCGCGCCCGAGAGTCCGAGAACGAACCCGAGGAGCGCGCTCGTCGTCCCGAGGCGCGGGGCGAGCGCGAGAAACGCCGCGCCGACGACCGCGCAGCAGGCGAGTGACTGGACCGGAGACAGGGGGTTCACGTCCGCGCCGAACCGGACCGCGTAGGCGACGGGCGGAAGCGACACCACGACGGCGGCGAACACGCCGTCGAGCGGTTCGACCGTCGCGCGTTCGAGGACGGCGGTCGCCGCGGTCAGGAGGCCGATGGCTACGCCGAGGCCGAGGACGACCCGCGGCGGCAGCGCCTCGGAGGGGTCGTCAGACCGGAGGACGCCGAAGGCGGCGAAGGGGTAACAGACGGCGGCACCGAACAGGAGCGGGCGAAACAGCGCGCCCGAGAGAACCGCCGCGGAGACGGTCGCAGAGAGGCCGAGGAAGACGCCGATAAGGAGTGCGAACTCGGGGACGCGTGCTGCCATACCGCGGGGTTCGAGCGCGCGACGGAAAGCGTTTCGGCGGGCGACGGGCTACCCGCAAGCGTTTAGAGTGCCCCTAGTGTACCTCCCCGCATGTCCGACTGTCCACTCGCGGACGACTGCCCGAGCTTCTCAGAACGAATCGCGGGCATGGGGTGCCAGTACTACGGCGACCGCGGCGGCGCGGAGTGGTGCGACCACTACGAGCGCCCCATCTCCGAGCTCAAACAGCAGCCGGTCAAGCCGGGCGAGGAGGTCATCGTCACCGTCGAGGACATCCACGAGAGCGGTGCCGGCGTCGGGCGGACCGAAGACGGCTTCATCGTCTTCGTGGACGGGCTCCTGCCGGACGCGCGCGCCATCGTCCGCATCGACCGGGTGAAGGGGAGCCACGCCCGCGCGAAGAAAATCGTCGAGCGCCTGCCGCTCGACCCCGAAGCCGAGGGGAACGAGGCGGGCGAGACGAGCGGGACGGGCGAGTCAACCGGCGCGGACGCCAAATCGAAGGGAAGCGGTCGCGACGGTCCGAAGCGCCCCGAGGCGCTCGGCAGCCGAGACAACTTCTGGGGCGAGTAACGCCGAGTCGGCGGCGGCGTCCCGTGGACAGTCAGCCTGCTGTATCTTTTTTCACCCCCGAGACCTACCCCGAGGTATGAGCGACGCCGGACGCGACGACGAGACGGTCCCCGACGTAGACCAACTGCTCGACAGGGCGGGGTTCGACCCGGACGCGAGCGTCCTCACGCGAAGGCAAGCGGAGGTGCTCGCGCTGCGCGAGCGTGGGGTCCGCCAGTCGACTATCGCTGACTTCCTCGGCACCTCGCGCGCGAACGTCTCCAGCATCGAAGCCAGCGCCCGCGCCAACGTCGAGAAGGCCCGCGAGACGGTGACGTTCGTGGACGCGCTCACCGCGCCGGTCCGCGTCGAGGTCCCGACCGGAAGCGACCTCTACGACGTTCCCAAGCAGGTGTACGACGCCTGCGACGAGGCGGGCGTGAAGGTGAACCAGACCGCGCCGGACCTGATGAAAATCGTCTCCGACGCGGCCGGCGACGCGGTGGAGGGGAGAGAAATCAAAGAACAGCTGTTCGTCGGCGTCACGAGCGACGGCCGCGTCCGCGTCCGCAGACACGCCGACGGTGTCTGAGCCGTACAGCGTACAGCGCGCAGCCGACCGCACCGACCCGCCGTTCTGACGGCCCCGGTTCGCCACACGTCGTGCCGCGAGGCCCACGCTTTTGCTCGCGGCGGTCGTCGCCCCGGACATGGAACTCGGACTCGACGGCGACACGGTCGTCGTCACGGCGAGCTCGGCCGGTCTCGGGCGCGCGAGCGCCGCGGCGCTGGCCGACGAAGGAGCGAACGTCGTCGTCTGCGGGCGCGACTCCGAGCGCCTCGCGGCGACCGAATCGGAACTGAACGACCTCGACGGCGACGTGCTCGGCGTCGAGACCGACATCACGAACAAGGGAGACGTGGAGGCGCTAGTCGAGGCTGCCGTCGAGGAGTTCGGCGGCGTCGACCACGTCGTTACCTCGGCCGGCGGCGTGCCGCCGGGCGGCTTCGCCGACCTGACCGAACGGGAGTGGTACGGCGCGTTCGACATGCTCGTCATGAGCGCCGTCTGGACCGTGCGGGCGGCGCGGCCGCACCTCGAAGCGAGCGACGCGGGGACGATTACCTGCATCACCTCCACCTCCGTCAAGGAGGTCATCGACGACCTCATCCTCTCGAACGCGGTCCGCCGCGGCGTCATCGGCCTCGTGAAGTCGCTGTCGCGCGAACTCGCGCCGGGCGTGCGGGTGAACGCGGTGCTACCGGGCGCACACGAAACGAGCCGCATCGAGGAACTGGTCGAGGCGGCCGTCGAGCGCGGCGACCACGACACCTACGAGGAGGGCCTCGACTCGTGGTCCGACGGGATTCCGCTGGGCCGCGTCGGCGACCCGCGAGAACTCGGTGACGTGGTCGCGTTCCTCGCCAGCGACCGCGCGAGTTTCGTCACCGGGGCCTGCGTCCCGGTGGATGGCGGCCGACTGCGGAGCGCCTGACGCGGCGCTCGGCCCGTCTCAGAACGCGTCGCGGTCGCGGAGGACCGAGACCGCGTCGCGGACTCTCTGCGCTTGTTCTTTCGGCACGACGAGCACCCGGTCGTCCCACGCGACGACCGCGAGGTCGGAGACGCCGACGAGCGAGACGGTCGCGCCGTCGGTGGCGACGACGTTGTCCGCGGCGTCCACGAACACCGGGTCGTCCCCGAGCGCGACGTTGCCGTCCCCGTCGGCGGCGACGATTCGTTCGAGGGCGTCCCACGAGCCGAGGTCGTCCCACTCGAAGCCGACCGGCACGACCGCCGCGTCGGCGGCGCGCTCCATCACCGCGTAGTCGATGCTGACGCCCTCGACCGCTTCGAAGCCGGCGTCCGCGTCGCCGTCGTCGAGGGCGTCGAGGAGGGGCGCGAGCGGCGAGTCGCGCGCGGCGGAACACAGCGCCTCGGGCGTCCACGCGAACATCCCGGCGTTCCAGAGGTAGCCCTCGTCGACGTAGCGGGCGGCCGTCTCGGCGTCCGGTTTCTCGTGGAACGCGGCGAGGTCACGGGCGTCGCCGCGGTTCGCGCCGGGTTCGATGTAGCCGTAGCCGGTCTCCGGGCGAGTGGGTTCGACGCCGAAGGCGACGAGGGAGTCGGTGTCGGCGGCGACGCGCGCCCCGCGGGTCATCGCCTCCGCGAAGCCGTCGCCGACGTGGTGGTCGCTCGGGAGGACGACCACGACTGGGTCGTCGTACGATGCGGCGATGCGGTGGGTCGCGTAGACGAGCGCCGGGCCGGTGTCCTTGGCCGCGGGCTCGACCACGACCTCGGCGTCGGGCGCGTGGTCAGCGATGTCGTCCGCGAACGCCGGCCGCGTCGAGACGACGACGTGGTCGGCGAAGTCGGCGCGGGTGACGGTCTCCGCGAGCAGCGAGCGGTCGCCGCCGAGCGGGAGGAACTGCTTGGGCCGGTCGCTCCGGCTCGCGGGGTACAGGCGGGTGCCGGTGCCGCCGGCGAGGACGAGCGCGACGAGTGGGCGGTCCATACGGGCCGGTGGCGCCACAGCCTCAAAACCGTACCACGTCGCGCTCGCCTCGCTCCCCCGCGTCGCCTACCACGTCTCGACCATCCCCTCGCGGATGTCCTCGACGCAGCCCTGACAGTCGGGGTGGTCGGGGTCGAAGCAGGCGGGCCGGCCCTTCCCGTCGACGGCGACGGCGCGGCGCTCGGCGTGGCGGCGACAGACGAGTTTCGCACGGCCCTCGGCGTCCCGCGGGAGCGACTTCGCCGGGGGCGAGTCACGACCGTCTCGGTAGGCGCGCTTGGCCTCCTCGTAGCGCTTGCCGGCCGAGCGGGCGGCGCTGCGGATGATGCTTTCGAGGCGGTCGTCCATGGTGTCGAATGCGTCCCCGCGGCTATCAATTCCTCGCTCGGTGCGACGGTTCTGGCGCGCTCTCCGGCGTGACGTTCACTTTCACTCCGGCTCAGACATTTTTATATGAATACGCATCCAACCTCGATATGCCTCCCAATGGAAACCAAGGTGGAGGCGAGGTAGACCATGACTGATTTGCGAACCCACGCGGCTGAGATAGCCGACCAGTTCTCGGACCACCTAGACGTGTCCGCGGACGAAGTCGAAGAACGATTAGAGAGCCTCGTCAGCGAGTACCGCGTCCCCGTCGACGAAGCGCGGCGGAGCGTCGTCAACAGTTACCTCGACGAGGCCGGTATCGAGCGCGACGAGCTCGCCGGCGGCGCCGGCGGGAACGAACAGACCCTGCTCAACGACATCGACGAGGACGAGCAGTGGGTCGACGTCCGCGCGAAGGTCGTCGAACTCTGGGAACCCCGGAGCGAGTCCGTCGCGCAGGTCGGCCTGCTCGGCGACGACTCCGGGCGGATGAAGTTCATCGCCTTCACCACGTCCGAACTCCCCGAACTCGAAGAGGGGAAGTCGTACGCGCTCGGCAACGTCGTCACCGACGAGTACCAGGGCAACTTCTCCGTGAAGCTCAACCGGACGACGAGCATCACCGAACTCGACGAAGAAATCGAAGTCGGCGACGACTCGACCAGCGTCGAGGGCGCGCTCGTGGACATCCAGTCGGGGAGCGGCCTCATCAAGCGCTGTCCGGAGGAGGGCTGTACGCGCGTCCTCCAGAACGGGCGCTGTTCCGAACACGGCAGCGTCGAAGGCGAGTTCGACCTCCGAATCAAGGCCGTCGTCGACGACGGCGACGAGGTCCACGAAGTCATCTTCAACCGGGAGATGACGGAGGAGCTGACCGGTATCGAACTGGACGAGGCGAAGCAGATGGCCATGGACGCCCTCGACACCACCATCGTCGAAGAGGAGATGCGCGGTGACCTCGTGGGGTTCTACTACCGCGTCACCGGCCCGACGCTGGGTCGGTACGTGCTCGCCAACGAAGTCGAGCGGCTGCGCGAGCCGGCGGACGCAGAAGAACTGCTCATCAAAGCGAGGTCGATGTAAATGAGTTCCAACGAAATCCCCACCCGAGAGGTCGCCCGGCGCGTCTTCGCACAGGAGTTCAACGACGCCGGTTACACGTTCAAAGAGTCGGACGACGAGCGCGCGCCCGTCTATCTGCTGCTTCCGACGGGCGAGAGCGCCAACCGCGTCTTCCTCGTCGGCACGCTGACCGAGAAGGAAGACGTCGGCGAGGACAACGAGTACTGGCGCGGTCGCATCGTCGACCCGACGGGGACGTTCTTCGTCTACGCCGGTCAGTACCAGCCCGAGGCCGCCAGCGCGCTTCGCGACCTCGACGCGCCCGCCTACGTCGCGGTCGTCGGCAAGCCGCGGACGTACGAGACCGACGACGGCAGTATCAACGTCTCCGTCCGACCCGAGTCCATCACCGAGGTCGACGCCGCCACGCGCGACCGCTGGGTGACCGAGACCGCGGACAAGACGCTCGACCGCATCGCGGCGTTCGACGACGAGGGCGACGAGTACGCGCGGATGGCCCGCGAGCACTACGACCTCGACCCCGAGGAGTACAAGCGCGCCGCCATCGCCGCGCTCGAGAGCCTCGAACAGGCCGACGAACTGAGCGCGTAAGCGGGCGTCTCGCTCCGTTTCGTGCGCGTCGGCACTGAACGACGACCGACGACGACCGACGGCCGAGTTCCACCGTCACACGCCCCTTTTTGCGACGACTCACGACGCCCGGGACCCCTCGTCTGACGAACCATTAAGTGGCCTCACCACGGACCGACCAATATCATGGGCAACAAGAACAAGACCATCTCGTTTCGCGTCAACGAGGACGCGTTCGAGACCCTTCGGGAGATAGCCGAGGAGCGGGACATCTCCCTGTCCGCCGTCTTCCGCGACTACGTGGACACGTTAGTTGCCCACGACGGTCAGGTGCAGGTCGTCCCCAAACACGAACTCGAAAAGCTGCGCGAGGGCGAAGACGAGTCGTTCCCCCCGACCGTGGAGGTCCCCAAGAGCTTCATCCGCGAGCACGAGCGCCTCGAACTGGAGGCCGAACACCTCCGCGAGCAGCTCGAAGAGCACAAGGGCTACGTGAACTACCTGCGCGAGCAGGTCGAAAACGACCACGACGACGTGGAGGAGGTCATCCAACTGGAAGACCTCGATACGGGCGACGAGCCGTCGTTCCGCCTCGGCTAAGCGCCGTCGTCTCCGCCGCGGCGTCCGCGCCCACCGAGTTCAGCGAGGACCGACGAGGTCCTGCTTCGCCCGCCGCGCCTCGTCCTGCATCTCTCTGTCTCCTTCCACGTCCGCGAGCGCCTCGACCGATTCGAGCGTCCGGACCGAGTCGTCGAGGAACGAAAGCACGTCGCCGGGGTAGGCGTACACCATGTAGTCGTCTGTCATCACGTCCACGATGGCGTCGGGGCCGAGGCCCTGCGCGCGGAGTTCGAGCAGGTACTCGATGAACTGGCGCTCGGGGTAGCCGGTGTAGATGTCGTCGGAGTTCTCGCAGTCGAGGAAGTCCTGCGCGAAGTCGAGCAGGCGGTCGCGGGTGGCGTCGTCCACCTTGGCGAGTCCCTCGCCGGAGTAGAGGATTTCGAGGGTCGCACCGCTGAAGACGCGCTTGGGGATGTTCGTATCCAGTTGCGAGACGATTTGGCGGTGGTTTTTGAGATAGATCTTGTCGGTGATAGCCACTGCTATCCGCGACTTCGGGCCACCGCGGCAAAAGCGTCCCGCTCGCCGTCGCGGAGGGGCCGATGGGGATGACCTCTGTTACGTACTGTCATTCCGAGGCCGTAGCGTAACGTATTTTAGTCGTAGCGGATTAGGAAGGATTGCAGCGTGTCCGGGTTGGGGTAGTGGACTATCCTTCAGCCTTGTGGAGGCTGAGACGCGGGTTCAATTCTCGCACCTGGACCTCTTCTTTACATTTCGACCGGTGAGCGCCGCGTCGCGTGCGCGAACCTGTATCTCGAAATGTACTGTGACGGGCGACTGCGAGAATTGAGCCAGGGAGCAACTTGTTGCGACCGAGGTTCAATTCTCGCACCTGGACCTCTTCTTTACATTCTCACTCTTTCGAGCTGTGCTCGCGCCAGCGAGCACCGCGAGTACCATCGAGAATGTGCGAAGTCGAACCCGAGAGAATTGAACCGGGGAGCGAAGTGAGCGAGAGCGAACGAAGCGACCGAGGTTCACGCGAGCGAAGCGAGCGTGAGCACGTGAGGGGCCACCTCGCGCCGTTCAGTCCTCACACTTGGACCGCTTCTCTCAATTTCGACCGGTGAGCGACGTAATCGAGACGTGAGCATCTCCAATCGCCCACCAGACCCAAGTGTGTCACACACTAACATCAATTGTGGGATGAGAACCCAACTCCGCGCGGACAACTCGGTGTTCGACCGCATCCGCGACGCGATACTCAACCGCGGCGACCCGGAGGACAACGAAGACCCCGTCGGTCCCACGGTTCCGGCGGGTTGACCAGCCGGCCCACGGGTCGTCGCCGGTCCACCTCGCTTTTCCGCGCTCGAACCGCCGAGAGCGACGCGACGCGACCCGTCGTGACTGCGCCCGTCGCCGACATCCCGAAGGGAACGCCGGAAACGGGCAGGTCTTTCGTCTGGAAGTACTAGCACTCAGCCATGCAGATCGCCATCCTCACCGTGGGCAACGAACTGCTGGCGGGAGACATCGAGAACACGAACGCGACGTGGTTAGCTCGGCGGCTCAGCGAGGGTGGGGCGACGGTGGCGCGGATTCAGACGGTCCCCGACGACCACGGGGTCATCGCCGAGACGGTCGCTGACTGGGCGGCCGCCTTCGACGCGGTCCTCGTCACGGGCGGCCTCGGCGGGACGCCGGACGACATCACGATGGAGGCCGTCGCCGCCGGTCTCGACCGGGCGTTCGTCGTCAACGAGGAGGCCGCGGCGCAGGTCGAATCGACCATCGCTGCGATTCTCGAACACCGGTCCGACATCGACTTCGACCTCGAACCGGAGTGGTACGCCTCGATGCCCGCCGACGCCGAGGTGCTCCCGAACGAGGAGGGGCTCGCGCCCGGCTGTCGGGCGGGGAACGTCTACGTCTTACCGGGCATCCCCACGGAGATGAAGCCGATGTTCGAGTCCATCGCCGAGCGATTCGCCGGCGACGTTCGGTCACGGGTGGTCTACGCCGACGCGCCGGAGGGGGCCGTCGCCCGCGAACTCGGCGTCGTCACCGAGCGCTTCGGCGTGGGCGTCGGGAGCTATCCCAACAGCGGCGGGCCGACGCGAATCAAGCTCACCGGCGGCGACCCGGCGGCGCTCGACGAGGCAATGGCGTGGTTCCGGGCGAACGCGACGGTCGACCTCTACGAGAGCGAAGCCGCGGTCGAGGCGGCGCGCGAGGCGGAGACGGGCGGCGAAGAACGAAGTCAAATCGGCCGCGACGACGGGCGGTTGGGCAGCCACGACGGCGAGTAATCGAGCCAGCGATGCGGGTCAGCGAAGCTGTGCGAGGCCGGCGTCGGAGCGGGGCATGGCGTCGAGCGACCCGCGACTGCGGATGATGTTGAAGGCGGTGACGAGGTCCGACCGGGAGACGAGGCCGACGAGTTCCCCCGCCTCGTCGACGACCGGGAGGCGGCCCACGCCGCGTTCCTGCATGAGGGCGATGGCGTCCATCGCGTCGGCGTCGGGGGTGATGGTCGCCAGTTCGTCGCTCATGATGTCGTCGACGCGGAAGGCGTCGCGTTCGACCTCCTTGACGCCGCGGGCGTCGTCGAGGGTGACCATGCCGACGAGGTCGCCGTTTCTGAGCACCGGGTAGCCCGTGTGGCGCTCGACGAACATGCGTTCGAGGAGTTCCGCGACGGAGGTCTTCTCGTCGACCACGTCGAGGTTATCGCGGCCGGTCATGATGTCGCGGACGACCACGTCTTGGAACGTCGCCTTGAGGACCGTCTGTTGGGCCTCGCCGGACGCGCCCATGTAGATGAAGAAGGCGAGCGCGACGAGAAACAGGTTGAAAAACAGGCCGAACAGGCCGAGCAGGAACGCGAACACCTTGCCGACCTCGGCGGCCATCTGCGTCGCTTTCGCGTGCGGGCGGTTCCGTGCGAGGAGCGCCCGGAGGACGCGCCCGCCGTCCATCGGGAAGCCGGGGAGCATGTTGAACACGGCGAGAGAAACGTTCACCAGCGCGAGGTAGCCGAGGACGAACTGCGCGGGGGCCTGCGACTCGGGGAGCAACAGGAAGCCGGCGTAGGAGACGACGCCGATGGCGACCGAGACGACCGGGCCGGCGACGGCGATGGTGAACTCCTGTTTCCAGTCCTCGGGTATCTCCTTGAACCGGGCGACGCCGCCGAAGAGCCAGAGCGTGATGGACTCGATTTCGTAGCCGTAGCGCATGGCGACGAGCGAGTGGCCGAACTCGTGGAGCAGGACGCCGGCGAACAGCCCGATGGCGGCCGCGCTCCCGAGTACCCACTGCATCGACCCCGCGGAGATGGCCGCGCCGTCGATGGTCGAGCCGAAGAGGTCGTTGACGATGAGCGCGAGATTCGTCACGTCCGAGCCGATGAGCCACGCGAAAAGCGGGAGAACGATGAGGAACGTGAGGTCCAACTTTATCGGGATGCCGAAGACGCTACCGATGCGGATTCCTCGCATACCCGTAGTAGCCGCGGGGGGGCCTTAAGCAGTCAGGGCGGAGAGACGGGGAAATGCTTACGCGGGCGGGCAATCGACGGGGAGATATGAGCGATTCCCGACCGGAGCCGGTGGTCAAGCGGGGCGCGGACATCGAGTACGAGGCGGTCGGCGCGGCCGACGGGATGTCGAAGGGCGTCCTCGTCTCCGAGGCCGACGGCGCGCCGAACTTCGCCATCCGGCGGTTCGTCCTCGATTCGGGCGCGTCGGTGCCGAAACACACCAACGAGGTCGAACACGAGCAGTACGTCCTCTCGGGCCGGTACGTCGTCGGCATCGGGGACGAGGAGTACGAGGTCGAAGCCGGCGACTCGCTTCTGATTCCCGCCGGCGTCGTCCACTGGTACCGAAACGAGTCCGACGAGGAAGGGGCGTTCCTCTGTGCGGTCCCCAACGGCGACGACGCCATCGAACTCGCCGACGACGCCGACGCCTGAGCGCGGTTGGAGACTGGTGGTCGCAGAGGCCGAGGCAACGAGGCCGCGTGCGGGTCGCTGTCGAACCCGAGCGGTCGCAGGCGAATCCCTGAAATACCACGTCGCCGTAGCAGCCACCGTGTCTAAACAGGTCACCCGCGTCGACACGCTGTTTCTCCACCAGACGGGAGACGACTACCTCGTCGTCGCCCGCCGGGACGGAAAGCGGGTGCTCCGCGGCAAGCTCGAACTCAAAGAGACGAACGCGGGGCCCCGCCCCCTGCGCTTTCTGGTGACGCGGAAGGGAGAGGATTCGCCGCGCGACCCGAGCCAGTTCGTCGAACTCGCCCGGTCGGCCGCCCGCATCCGCATCTCGCAGCAGACGCCGAAGGACGGCCGCGACGAGCTAAAGGAGATGCTCGACGGCTACCAGCTTGAGGCGCTGACGGTGCGGACCTGCCGCCGCTGCGCCGTCAACGGCCGGTACTCGCCCATCACCGACGACACGGCCATCAAGGCCGAACACGAGCACATCTGCCGCGACTGTGCCGTCCAAGAGCTGGAGGGCGAGCTCTCATTCGCGGGCGGCCTCACGCAGGCGGCCCAAGAGCGCCTGGAGGAACTCCTGTACGAGACGGGCGACCTGACCCGTATCACGAACCTACTGCAAGGCGAGTTGGACCCCGACCTGACGAAGTTCGACACTATCAGCGCGACGACGGAGGACGTGGAGTTGGTCGAGACGAGCACGCTCGACCTCCACCCGAACCTGAAGTCGATGCTGACCGAGCGCTTCGACACCCTGCTCCCCGTCCAGAGCCTCGCCATCGACAACGGCCTGCTCGACGGCGACGACCAACTCGTGGTGAGCGCGACGGCGACCGGGAAGACGCTCGTCGGCGAACTCGCCGGTATCAACCGGATGCTGAACGACGACGGGAAGATGCTGTTTCTCGTCCCGCTCGTCGCGCTCGCCAACCAGAAACACGAGGACTTCAAGGAGCGCTACGGCCACCTCGGCAAGGTGACCATCCGCGTCGGCGCGAGCCGAATCAACGACGACGGCAACCGCTTCGACCCGAACGCCGACGTCATCGTCGGCACCTACGAGGGCATCGACCACGCGCTCCGGACCGGGAAGGACCTCGGGGACATCGGCACGGTCGTCATCGACGAGGTCCACACCCTGAAAGAAGAAGAGCGGGGCCACCGCCTCGACGGGATGATAGCCCGCCTGAAACACTACTGCGAGTCCCGCGCGAAGCGCCGCGAGGGCTACGGCGGCGCGCAGTGGATTTACCTCTCTGCGACCGTCGGCAACCCGAAGTGGCTCGCACAGAACCTCCGGGCGAACCTCGTCGAGTACGAGGACCGCCCCGTCCCCATCGAGCGCCACGTCACCTTCGCCGACGGCCAAGAGAAGCCGCGCATCGAGAACCGCCTCGTGCGACAGGCGTTCGACTCGAAGTCCTCGAAGGGCTACCGCGGCCAGACCATCATCTTCACCAACTCGCGGCGGCGGTGTCACGAAATCGCCCGGAAGATGGACTACAACGCCGCCGCGTACCACGCCGGCCTCGACTACGGCCAGCGAAAGCGCGTGGAGCGGCAGTTCGCCAATCAGGACCTCGCGGCCGTCGTGACGACCGCCGCGCTCGCCGCCGGCGTCGACTTCCCGGCGTCGCAGGTCATCTTCGACACGCTGGCGATGGGCATCGAGTGGCTCTCCGTCCAGGAGTTCAGCCAGATGCTCGGCCGCGCCGGCCGACCCGACTACCACGACAAGGGCGTCGTCTACCTGCTCGTCGAACCCGACGCGAGCTATCACAACACGATGGAGATGACCGAGGACGAGGTGGCGTTCAAGCTCCTCAAAGGCGAGATGGAGGAGGTCAGGACGGTGTACGACCAGTCGTCGGCGGTCGAGGAGACGCTGGCGAACATCGTCGTCGCCGGCACGAAGGCCAAGGCGCTCAACAACCGCATGCTCGGGGAGTTGCCGACGACCCACGCGGTCGGGAAGCTCTTGGAGTGGGGCTTCATCGACGGCCTCGACCCGACGCCGCTCGGCCTCGCCGTGACCCGGCAGTTCCTCTCGCCGAAGGAGGCGTTCGCCATCCTCGACGGCATCCGAAAGGGGTCGTCGCCGTACGAAATCGTCGCCGACCTCGAACTCGACGAGGAAGGCCGGTAGCGACGACGTGCTCGGCCGAGAGACAGTCCGAATCCCGCACGCTTTTTGGCCGCCGACGCGTCGGTGACCGCGTGGTAGCGATAACGCCGGACATCCTCGTCGTCTTCGCCGTCATCCTCGTCGCGTTGGCGTTCTTCGCGACCGAGCCCGTCCCGGTCGACGTGACGGCCATCGGCGTGATGGTGTCGCTGATGCTGATTCAGCCCGCCTCCGAGGCGCTCGCCTCGGCGGGGCTGCTCGGCGCGCCGATCATCCTGTTCGAGTCGTACCCCGGCGACGCCCTCTCGGGGTTCGCCAACACGGCGACGCTGACCGTCCTGGCGATGTTCATCCTCAGCGAGGGCGTCCAGCGGACCGGTATCATCCAACTGCTGGGCGCGAAGATATCGACGTTCACCGGCGACAGCGAACTCCGACAGCTCGGCGCGACCGTCGGCGTCGTCGGCCCCATCTCCGGCTTCATCAACAACACCGCCGCGGTCGCCATCCTGCTCCCGATGGTGACCGACCTCGCGGAGCGCGGGCGGACCTCGCCGTCGAAGCTGCTCTTGCCGCTGTCGTACGCCTCGATGTTCGGCGGCATGCTGACGCTCATCGGTACGTCGACCAACATCCTCGCCAGCGACGTCTACTCGCGCATCACGGGCGAAGCGCCCTTCTCGATGTTCGAGTTCACCGCGCTCGGCGCGGTGGTCATGGCCGTCGGCGTCGTCTACCTCATGACAATCGGCCGGCGGCTCACCCCGGAACGAATCGAACCCCGACGCGACCTCACCGAGGAGTTCGAGATGGCGGAGTACCTGACCGAGGTCGTCGTCCGCGAGGACTCTCCGCTCGTCGGCCAGCAGGTCCAGCGGGCGCTCGTCGAGACGGAGTTCGACGTCGACCTCCTCCAACTCATCCGCGGCGAGAGCGTCTTCCTCGAACCGCTCGGCCCGAAGGAGATTCAGCCGGGCGACGTGTTCACCCTGCGAACTGACCGCAACACGCTCGTCGAACTGCTCGACGTGGAGGGGCTCGACCTCGTGCCGGCGACCGTCACCGAAGACGAACTCGAACTCGCCGACCGCGGCCAGAACCTCGTCGAAGTCGTCGTCGCGCCGGGGTCGGCGCTGGTCGGTGAGTCGCTCGCCTCGGCGAGTTTCAGACAGCGGTACGACGCGACCGTGCTCGCGCTCCGCCGCGGCGGCGAACTCATCCGCCGGCGGATGGACAACCTCCCCCTCCGCGTCGGCGACACGCTGCTCGTGCAGGCGACCGTCGAGAGCATCGAGCGCCTCGACAACAACCGCAACTTCATCGTCGCCCAGGAAATCGAGCGCCACGACTACCGCGAGTCGAAGATTCCGGTGGCCGTCGGCATCGTCGCCGGCGTCGTCGCGCTCGCCGCGCTCGGCTTCCTGCCCATCGTCGTCGCCGCGCTCCTCGGCGCGCTCGCCATGGTCGCCACGAAATGTCTCCGCCCGACCGAACTGTACGACGCCGTCCAGTGGGACGTTATCTTCCTGCTCGCCGGCGTCATCCCGCTCGGCATCGCCATGGAGAACTCCGGGGCCGCCGGACTCCTCGCCGAACTGGTCGTGATGACCGGCGACTACCTCCCGCTTATCGCGGTCCTCGGCGTGTTCTACTTCGTGACGGCGCTCCTGACGAACGTCATCTCGAACAACGCGAGCGTCGTGCTCATGATTCCGGTCGCCATCGAGGCCGCGACGACGCTCGGCGCCGACCCGTTCTCGTTCGTCCTCGCGGTCATGTTCGCGGCGTCGACGGCCTTTATGACCCCCGTCGGCTACCAGACGAACCTGTTCGTCTACGGTCCCGGCGGCTACAAGTTCACGGACTACATCCGCGTCGGCGGCCCGCTCCAGTTGCTTCTCGGCGTGGTGACGACTATCGGCGTCGCGTACTTCTTCCCCCTGACCTGACGGGGCGGAACGAAACCCTTTACTCCGCGACGGGGAGAGTCGTATGTGCGGGACCGTGGGTTAGCCTGGTATACTTCGGGCCTTGGGTGCCCGTGACCCCGGTTCAAATCCGGGCGGTCCCATACCCATTAAGGCTGAATCGGCCGTTCTTGCCGGTTCTAACGGCCGTTTGAGGTGGTTGGCATGATGCTACTCGAGNCCGGGCGGTCCCATACCCATTAAGGCTGAATCGGCCGTTCTTGCCGGTTCTAACGGCCGTTTGAGGTGGTTGGCATGATGCTACTCGAGTCCCAGAGCGACGCGAGTAGCTGTCGGTACTGCGGGTCACACGTCACCCGCGACTTCCGTCGAGTCTACGGCGATTCCGACAACCACGTTCACCGCTGTCGCGAGTGTGACACGCTCATTCGTCTGCAAGGCGGGTCGGCCGCTGGTCTCTCCGTCTCTGTTCCAGACCCACAGCAGGCGTGCGGTCGTCACGGCGGTAATCTGGAGCGGTGGCAATGACGGTTCTCTGTCCGTCCTGCAGTCGTGAGAGTGACTGCATCTTCCGCTGTGAGTACTGCGGCCACGATCTCGCAGAGGAGGACCGGCGGTGAGTTCCGTTGCGAGCGCGCCCCACGAGACGCGCGGTAATCTCCTCTATGGTGAGTACGGGTCATCACCGTACTGGGCAGTCCGCCAGCTGTACAACCACATCGACGGCGGTATCTCGAAGATCGAAGTAGAGGTGCCCCGCCTCGAGGAGGATGGAACCGAGACGTGGGAAGTCTCGATGGGCTTCCACCAGTCGGGGCTCTCTCCACGCGAAGCAGACACGGTGAACTCGCTTCTCGAGTACGACATCAACGCCTACGGCAAGGGAGAGCGGAAGCTTCCGGTCTGCGTACAGCCGCGCCTCGCGTGGTCCGACGAGAACCGACCGGATAGCGTCCCTGCGGCGCTCGGTCCCGCGACGAACGTGAAACTGCAGAACGTCGTCAACCTCGAGTTAGACGAGATTCCGCACGTCTTCAAGTGGGTGATGCGGCGGGTGTGCGAGAAAGTCGGCTTCGACTGGTCACGCAAGTACTTCGCCGAAGAACCGCACGAGTTCTCGACGATAACTCAGCACGAGCGCTACCTGCGAATCGACCGCGATCAGGCGAAGAAACTCATCAGGCGCGACGGCGTCTTCATGCGTCTGTTCATGCTCTCGGCCGATATCGAAGGCTCACACGTCGTCTACGATTCGAACAACGAGGACGTAGTCGGCTACAACCACCAGCTCCGACTCGACCGCTCGGCTATTGCTGATCTCTTCCCGAACAGCCAGCACCGTCCTCGAGGGCTTCAGCTGAAGCACTATCACCCGAAGCACGTTCGCGAGAGCGCTAACGGTGACCCGCTGTACCACCCGAAACTCGGTGCGCTGTACAAGAAAAATCTGAATCGAGATCAGGCTGTCGCGTGGAGCGACCGGCACGATCTGGTTGGCGACCTGGAAGAGAAATTGCTGAACGTCCTGGCGTGGGCGGACATCCCGACTCGGCCGGGGATGTGGTTCGTCTCGGACGACCACTTCAACGCGGTCGCGTCCGACCGGACTATCGCGCTGTGGGATGACCCGACGCCGCAGATCGAAGCGTCCCAAGAGTCGATCATCATGCGCACACTCTCGAGACTCGCTGATTCAGACAGGGACGTACTCAAGCACCTCGCAGTAACCGATGGAGGCACGCCTGTCGGAGAACTCGAGGATGGGACCGGTTGGTCTTCCACGACGATCTACCGCGTCCTCCGACGACTCTCGGGACTCCTCGAGAACGACGGCGGAGTCGTGAAGTGGGTCTCTTCGAAGATCGCGCAGGAAGTGCGCGAGCTGGTGTCCATCGCGGACGACGTGGTAGACTCGGTCGCCGGGCGGATCGAGAACGTTCTGAACGTCGACCCACGCGACCTGGAGCGGTCTGGTCGTGCCCTGCAGAACTGGCTGAACCGCTACGGCGCGGAAGTCGTCGCCAGAATGGACGACCGCGACGACCGCGTGCGGATTCGTATCCGGACGGTACTCACTCAGTCAAAGAACTCCGCGGCGACGGGCGAGTACCTGCCCGACGTGCTCGAGGAAGGATACAGCGCGTGGTGTGACGCCGGACTCGACTCTCGGCGGTTCCTTAACGCGATCATCACCTACGACCGAGCGTACGGTCCTGTCCAGAACACGGTCGCTCAGAAGCACCTGTAGCAGGTGGCCTTCTGAGTGGCAACGCTCTCGGTCGGGTCCCTCTTTTATATACTACTCTCCGATTTTCGCCCGAACCCTGTTTTCGGGTGGAGTCTCGATTCTCCGCGAGCGGCCGCGCTCGAGGAGATCGGGCGGGTGCTGTTTTCGTCCGGTGGGACAGCCCCCTTAGGTAGTGTGACTAACGTCACAACTGTAGAAAAATAACCCTCCGTCTCCGCAACTCCAGGTGATGCAGATGAAATGTCGCTCCGTTTTTGGAATCAAATGAGACTACAGTACTTCAGGGTATATCCGGAAGTTATCGAGATACTTGTCTCTGATAATAGTATGTAGTTCGCGACCATGGTCAAGGTCCTCAATGTTCTCAACTTTCACATACCCTAGACGGCTGTTACCAGAAACAGTCACTTTGTACACGCGTTTTTTATACTCAAACTTTCCAGTTATCCCACGAGTGAACCAGCCCTCATCACGGAGTTCGTTTACTTGATCATCATCGAAGATATCTGTAATCCCCTCGAAGTCTGCTCTTTTGATTGGATGTTCGTCATCAGTTTGAGGGTTATACATCTGTACTTCGGTGATTTCGATCAGGACTGGATCTTCAGAACTCTTACTCATCGTAATCCCTCTCTGTTTTGAATGAGTCGATGAAGGACCGGACGATCTCTTCAGCATCGTCTTCGACAAGGTTCAGATTGCCAGTTGTGTCTACATCAAGAACAGTTAATTCATCAATTGTTTTCTTAGCCTTGCCAACTAGTGCTGGTTGTGTGGTCCGAATGATGACTAACCTTCGTTCGGGAACGAAAGTCATCGGGATTCTCTTTTGGTTTGGCAAATCTTCGATCTCAAGGTCTTCAGTAATAGTGACATCTGATGTGTAATAATAGTAAGATGCACGAACATGCCCTTTCTTGTCAATCCGATACTGAAAGCCTTCCCGCCGGCTAGAGTCGTCACTTACAACTAGATTAGAGTCTAAGCTGCCAGTAATCAGATCTGTTGTTATCTCTTCTGGCTCCAAAATATCAAGATACGCCTCAGATATCTCCTCGATATCTCCCTCTACTGCTTCCTTTGTGATTCTGAGAAATTCTTCAAAGGAGGTGTCATCCCATTCTTGCTGACCATATTCCTCCTGCCCCCTCTCCCACCGAGAGAATTTCTTGGACTCACCGGTAAAGTCAGAGTGAATCTTTTTCATGGTCTCCAGAGTGCAATTTGGCTTAATGTAGTTACCAATCACCCTGATCGCTTTTGGCCCATATGATGTCATTCTCTCTAACTGAGCGAGGAATCCGCACCATATAAATCATGTCACTCAAGAGTATACATATTGTGGAGATATTGAATAGACTACCTATCGGTGGGAGTACCCAAACCACGGATGAGATCAAGGTAGAGCTGACAAATAAATTAGATAGCGAGGATCTAAAGCGGATTGAAAATATACAATTAGCTACAGCGACACTAATATTATCTGGCTACATCGCTACTCTAAACAAGAATATCCAACTGATAACAGAATATGAGACGTATATTAGACTATTTGTCTTACTCTCTTCGTTATTTCTATTGTTAAAAATAATATCTACCACATTGTCACCATTTATTGACAGAGATATAATTGAGATACTTGACAAGATTATATTGCCATTCACATTCATGTTTGTTATCTCGGGGGGTGCGTTGATCATCATCCTTTCTTGGCTCCCACAGATTATTCTTAATTTTATATCTCCAATTACTATTATTATGCCAAAAGTTGTCAGCGGATTGCAAAGCACAATGTTCAATATTGGCCTACTACTACTATCTGCTATAGCGAGCGTATGCTATGCGTACAAAGCTGCTACCAAAATGTCTGCACTCAATTCGAAGGTACCAGACGTTGAATTCACCCTCACTAGCGGAGGTAGTGGCGATCAGATTCCGATTCGGATCACTAACAATACCAGTAGCCCGATCTCAAAGTCAGACATCAAGCTCCGAGCAATCGCTGGTGCAGAATTGGAATTAGATATTGAAGGTGCGAAACGTCTTGAGGAGAATATTTGGGAACCCCGACTAGGGTTGATGCCCGGGAAAAGTTCTAACCTAAACCTATCTATTAGTAAATCAGACTCCGACAGAAGTATAACAGAAAGAGAGGCCATTGTAGAGATATTATTCCACGGGGACGTAGAACAAACGCATCACATTAGGCTGAAAGGCTGAGAAGACCTTCCAGACCGAACATATGCAATAATAAGGCTTGGTTGAAGCCGATCTTTTCTTAATCGTAACAGGCGCAATAGTGAACGAGGTGAGGCACGACAGGATAACAACTAACGAAAAATTAGACGTGGATGGATCTTCACCTGTTTCGATCCACGGTGCCCACCTGCACTATAGAAGTTGAGTCGCAGATTCCCTGCTTCAACCGACCGAGTATCCACAACCTGTATCCCACGCCCACGCGCCTTGTATGGTACGAAAACATAGAGCCCGTCTGCTTGGACGAGTCGCTTGTGATACTGCTCGAAGATTCTGAACCGACCTTCCGTTCCATCCCCACGGTTCAGCATCGTCGCTTTCGTTTCCACCGGGCGGCCGTCTGATGTTCTGGCATCGTGCCAGCTCGTATGTGTCGACTTGAGGCCGTAACGACGAACTGCCACCTCTTCCGCAAGTCGGCCATAGTGTGCCGCCTTTCGAGAACGATTCATCGGACAACCATCTCGGTGAACATCTGACGAACCACCGCGATAGCAGCGACCGACCCTACCGAAAGAGTAAGCAAGTCAAGATTCGTTTTGCTTGGCCTTTGACCCACCACGTCTTCGCGCCGATCTCCTCGAGGACCGAGAGCAATTTTCTGGTTCAACCGGGACCGGACCACCACCGGGGGCAGCCAGCGGCGCATCAGTAGATAAGTAATTATACGCCGTTCGGGGGGTCGATGGTGGTGGCGACTACCCAAAGTCACCGCCGTCACTCGAAATCGCCTTCCGGACCGCTTACGATGTCTCGATGATCGCCACGTTTCCACTCGCGGACGCGATTCCCAACCCATGAATCTCCGAAGCTGACGAGTTCGGCCGCGTCAGGATAGCTCATCCCGTTTTCTTCATCCCACGGCTTGCACGCTTTGATCACGGTCGCCACGGCAGACTCCCATCGAATCTGGTTCGGGTCTGGCGAGTCGTCCTGGTCGTCACCGTCGTCGTCGAGCGTCACCGAGAAGTGAGACGCTTCGTGTTCATCGTACTTCTCGCGCGTATCCGTGACGCCGGTGAACTCGGCGGCTTCCTCGAACGAGTCTGCACCACCCTCGGAATCGAGGAAGACAACGCGGCCGGGGTCGCTCCGAGTCGGTTTGACGAACGCGCCCGATGCCAGTCGACGAATCTCGGCGGCGGTGTCCTTTCTCGTGTGTCCGATCAACAGAACCGAGCCGCGTTTCGCGTAGGTATCGCCGTCTTCCTTCTTGCGGACGTACTTCAGCGATTTCACGAACTCGTCGGTGATCGCTGCTTCAGCCCCTCGAGACGTGAGCGACTGCCCCGCCTCGTCAATGAGCTGTAGCACTTGTCCATCAGTCGAACCCATCGCGTCGAGCATCGAACCGGAAGATGTCGTCACTCGGTCTGCGCCGTCCCACGCGACATTAGCGAGGACGGTGCCGCCCGTGAGGGAACCGAACACGCGCGCCACGTCGAGCGCGAATGCGGTCTTCCCTGCGCCCGGCGGACCGAGAACGAGATAGATCGCTCCTTCGTCGGCGAGTCGTTTCGCCGCCTCGACGATAGCCTCGGAGCCGTCCCGTTTCTGGTTAGTGAGCCCGACCATACCCTGCAGTTGCGAGACGTTCCCCTCGCGGTACGCACGGTCGGCCATCGACGTTGCGGCCGACCGGACGACGTGCCGACCGACGTGAGTCTCGAGAAAGTTCTTGCCGCGCTCCTCGTAGATCGAGCAGTAGCGATTCAGAAAGTCGAGCACATCGGGATCGTCGATCATCCCGGCGAACTCACGAATGTACTCGTTGCTCTTGTCGCGAAGCGCGCCCCGAAGGAACTCGCGGCCCTGTGCCGCTGCGTAGACCGCCGAATCACCCTGCTTGCGTCCGCTCATCGGTGACCACCGTCGTTAACGAGCGGGTCAGTAGGAACGGGCTCGAGCGCATCATCGGGGAGGTCGTCGTCAAGAACCATCCCGAGACCATCGCCCCAGTCACCCTGATTGTCGTCCTGGTCGCTCGCGGCCTCGAGGAGATCACGGAGGTCACCGTTCTGCAGTCGGCCGGGACGGAGTTCTTCGGGGAGTTCGGAGGTGATGATCTCGTCGACCGTCGGCTGGTCGGTGATCATCGGTGCCGATGGGTCGAGCGCGGCGTTCTGTGCCTCCATCGTATCGTGCTTCACTCTCCTGACGATAGCCGGAAGCGCCTGTCTGAGTTCTTGACCTCTCCGCGCCGCCGGTTCGAGATCGCCGCGAAGCTCTCCAACTACGTCGAGAACGTCGTCCGTATCGTGCCGCCCCACGAGTGACGAACCGGGGAGGGAACGCCGCCACGTACCAACTGCGACGTTCGAGGATGCATCATACGCGTAGCACTCGTACACATCGCCGTGAGCCTGCTCGTGTGGATACAGCGGTCCCCATTCGACCTGCATCTCTGCGAACTTGTCCGGAGACAGAGACCAGCACGCCAACGGATCGTCGTTGTTCGCGTTCACCTGTACGAGACGCACCCGAGGTGGGTCGGGGAGGAGATCGTTGATCTTCCCCGTCGCGAACAACGCACCGATTCCAGCGATGACGAGACCGGACGCGGCGAGTGGTGCCCACGCGGGGAATTGATACCCGCCGAAGTAGGCGAGGACAGCGCCCACAGCACCGAGCTTCACCCAGTCGTTCACCATTCCCGCTCAACCTCCAACTGCTTCTCGTCGCGCTTCTTGCGAACCCACAGGAAGGTTCCACCGGCCGCGGCGACCGCCGTCGACGCGAGGAGCGTCTGGACCGTTCCGTACTCAACGGGCGGGTTTCCAGTCTTGATCGCGTCGGAGCGGATAGCAACGATTCCGTCTGCGTTCGACGAAGAGACGGTGATTGCCGACGCGTCGCCGACCGATTCGGCACGGAACGTGACGGTCGTTGTTCCGGGGGTCAAGGTCATGTGTCGGACGCGGGCTTTCCCGGCTGCCGCTCCCTCTCCCTCGGAGAGGATTCGAGAGAGTTCACCAGCGTCAGTGATGGCGATCCGCGTCGGGACGTCAGCCTCGACGACGAGTGAGAACGTCCCGTTCGAGAACGACCACGATTTGATTCGCGTCGTCGGAGAGAGTTCGATAGTCTGAGTTGCTTTGGGCGTAGTCGACGGCGCGGTGGTCGTCGTGGAGTTCGTTGATTCTTGCGCGGCAACCGTGCCGACGAGTGCGGGCGATACAACTGCCATGAGAGTGATAAGCGCGATGATGGTTCTGCGCATGAGTGTGAAAGGTTGGGAGAGTAGTCGGAGCGGTCAGTTCCGGGTAGCGACGAGGATGAGCGCAACGATCGCGCCGGCGATGATAAGGCGGTCCTCGGTTCCGATTCCGATTCCACCGCCACCACCGGCATCGCCGGCCTGTTCGTACTCTTGGCGAAGGTCACGAAGCCGGTCAATTTCGTCCGCGAGGGCGCTCGCGTTCGTCGAGTCGTAGGTGTACGTCTCGACTTGCGTCGCGTTCAACTCCTCGCCGGTCTGCGTGTTGACCGCCTGCGTGATGGTGAATGTCTCACCGTAATCCGCGAGATTGACGATACTGCCGTTCCCGTCGGTCTGCTGGACGGCCATATAGAACGCACCCGTGAAGTTCGAGACGGTGTACGTCTGACCGGTGACCCAGCCACCAGCAGGCGCGTCGTCGCCTGTGTAGTAGAGCGTCCCGTTCAGCGTCGTCCCGTCACCCGTCTCGATAGTGTGCGAGGCATTGATGTCTCCCGACGCACCGAGCGACGCGAGTTGCACAGCGGCAAACGAGTAGTACCCCGTCGAGTTGTAGTCGGTCGCCGCTTGCGAGGCAATCGTCGTCGGGTCGAGGATGTCGCTCGTGTTGATGTCGCCCGCTTGGTACTGCGCGTACGCGTCATCAGCGTACTGGCCGACATTCGCCTGAATCTGGTCGGATTGGTTGTACGTGTTGTCGAGGATGTCGGCGTAGGCATTCGCACTGAGAACGTGAGTCGTCGACCCGGTATCCGGGTCTTCGGCCTGAATAGACCCCATAGTAGTGATACCGGGGTCGGCCGTCGAGCGTGGCATAATCGTCGTCTCAGGGGCCACGTGGTAATCTCCATTCGACGAGTAGTCCATCGCTCGCAACGTCATCGACGACCCGTCTGAGAGCGTGTACGTCTTGTTGTCCCACTCTTTGATGTACGCGTAGCCGTCTGGAGTGAGGGCAAGTCCGCTTTCCGTGTGGAGGTAGCCGAGCGTGTACGTCTTCGCGTTCCAATCAGCAATCACGTTCCGCTGAACGCCGGTGTAGTAGTCCGCGATTGTCTGATTGGCCGCGACTTTCGCCTGACTGACCGTCGAGCCGTTGTTAAGCTCGTTAACGATAGTGATTTTCGCCTTCGACCACGCGACCGACCGCGTGTCTTCGAGGAAGTTACTCGTCGTCGTCGTGTACGATTCGGAGGCGTCCTTAACACCGAGAGCCGACGCGTACGCGTCCGTCTTCGAGATGTTTTCATAGTCGATTTGGTCACCAGACTCCCAGCGACAGCCGGTATCAGCACCGGTCAGCGTGTTGAACGCCGCGCCGAGCAGAGGGTTGGTGAGGTTACAGTCTACCCACTCCGCCGAGGCATCGCCGACAGGCGACGCGCCCGGCACAACGCCGGTTGTGGCCGCGGTCGTGACCAGCAGGCCGACAGCGATGAGAGTCGAACCCTTCCGACACACGATCTTGACCCGACCAGTGTCGAGCGTGCCGAGCCGAACAACATCGCCGAACGAGAGCCGAAGCGCGACGAAGAAGACGGAGAGCACGGCGAGAACCGAGGCCACGGGCACGTCGCCGTGGACCCCGGCGAGGTAGGCAGAGCCGACGCCGAGACCGACGGCGGCGTAAGTCGTTGCGAGTCGGAGCATCGGTTAGTCCTCCTTGAGAGCAAGATAGCCGCCGATTCCGACGACTGCAATCGCACCGATTCCGATACCACCGGACGAGCCACCGAGGAAGCCACCACCGGACGAGACCGCCGCGACCGTCCCCACGTCGAGGGCAGACGAGTCAGTCGCCGATACAGTTCCGAGCACTTCGACGCGGTAGGTCGAGACGTTCGTCGGGTCGAGGGCGTCGAACTCGTAGAGTTCGGTCGTCCCGTCCGCTGCAGAGATCTGCACGCGGTCGACTTCGGTCTCGTTACCGTCAGCGTCGACTTCGAAGACCGCGACTTCGACGGGTTCGGAGGCGGTCGCGGTGTCGTTGTCCAACTCGACGTAGAGGCTCCGCGTGTCGTTGGTCACGTCGATGGTCTGGTTTGCGAGCGTGTCGTTGCCGACGCTCGTGAAGTTGGCCGAGTCAGTCGTCACGGTCGCCGCGCCGAGACCCACGAAGGCGATTGCAGCGACGGCCACGACCAGGAGGCCGACGAGCGCGAGGGTTGCGCGACCGCGCCTCACGACTCGAACACCTCAACGAGGCCGAGCTTGTCCGCGATGACGACACCACCGGCCGCACCGACGGCGATAAGTCCGGTTTCGAGGCTTCCACCGAGCAGATCCGACAAAAGTGTGATGTCAGTCGCGGCCGACAGGCCGGCATCGAGCGAACCGACGCCCGCACCGATGATTGCGACCGTTTCGAGATCGAAGTCGTCGAGATCAAGGTTCATAGCATCCACCCGATCGCCATCTGCGCGGTGAGACTCACAGCGACGTAGCCGACGCCCCAGAGGTCCTGCGACTGCACGAACGAGCTCACGTCACCGAAGAAAACCCACCCGACCAGCAGACCGACCGAGGCGACGATGCTGTAGTAGTAGTAGTTGTCGAGCTCCTGCGCCTGCTGGTGCAGGTTGGACAACTCGGCGTTGTCGTTCGTGAGGATGGTGACGCCGAGCGCGACCAACGTGAGAAGCGTCGCCAACGTCACGTCGTTGCCCGCGAGTTGGAACGCCACGTCCGAGAGCGTCACGTCGAACAGCGACCACGATGCGATTCCTGCCATTGCCGTCGTCCCGATGAACGTCGCGACGAGTGCCGCGGCGTCTTCCGGGTCGAACTCCATTACGGACATGATACGAAGACGGCGGCTACCCGTCGTGCAATAACATTCAGGAATTCCGGAGGATTTGGTGCGTGGTCCTATTGAGATTCTCACCCCGTCCGAAGGATTAAGTACAGGCGGGTGGCCGACCGCGGTAGCGATGTTCAGAAAACTTCGAAATCACGACGGGACACCGCTGATCGCGCTGGATAAAAATGAGTTAGAGATGGGTGGTGTTCTCGAGGACGGTACAGCACCGGAGGGGAAACAGATGCACGTACAGCGTCTCGACGAAGGCGTGTACGTGGTTCGGAACGTGACGGACGGCGGAATCGCAGAGCTCCCTGAATCGATTCCACACCGATGACGGTTACAGCGTCCGTTCGATCCACTCGCACCACGAGTGGAAGTCCTTCGCGCCGGACTGCTTGGCGATGGACTGGAGCGTTCCGGTCGGGATGTCTGACTTCATCGGTACGGTTACCGTTCGAACTTCGTCAGTCTCGGGATGTTCGTACCGCAGCTGAACGTGGCTCCCGGTTCGGCCAGCGGGTTCGAAGTCATGACGGGTTAACGCCTTCACGACTTCCCGGCCGGAGAAGGTCGTTCGCGCCACGTTACTGCATGAAGTCCGGAAGCTCTCGGTCGTCGAACTCGTCAGGATCGAGTCCCAACTCCTCGAGGTCTTCGTCCGTGACGGGTTCGCCACCCCCCTCGTGCAGCAGAAGTGCCTCCGAGAGCATCCGAAGTGCCTCAGACTTCGTCTCGCCGAAGGATGCGATCCCCGTCTCGATGTCTCGGGCGGTGATACTGCCGTCATCCTCGTGGATGAACTCGACGCCCTCCTCGCCGTTATCATCACGGGTCGCACTAGCCATACTGAATTCGAATCGGTCTCAGAGGATAAGCGTTCGGACGGCGAGTAGCCCCGTGCAGACCCCTTCTCAATCTCGCCCCCACGGGGTCAGGCGTGAATGTATACGGCATCCTCGATGTATGCACCTTCACCGCCGTCAACGGCGAGTACCGTGCATAGATTCAGACCGATTCAACCAGGTGCCTGACGCGGTCGCAGTCACGGGTCACCCAGAGTATAAGAAGAATCGACGCTCGTTCACTCGAGATGCACGCAAATCGACCCCCGGAGCATACGGTAGTTCATAAATGACCAAGCGTACCAGCCTGAAGTTGACCGACGAACGGCAGCTGTTGTTCGACAAAGCGAGCGAGATCGTGGCGCGAGATGCGTCGGACGACCCGCCGCGGAGTGACGTGATCGACGCGGCGCTCACACACTTGATCGAGAGCTACGAAAATCTCGAGGACGTTCGGGATTCGTACCCGCCGCAGACGGTGAAGGACTGTTGCAATACGTCGGTGTTGGGGATGCGGTATCGGACGAGTTTGGAGAGTCAGTGGCGATAATTCACTAATCACCAAGTTGCTCTTCTTCCCAGCACAAAGACCAACAATGCCAATAACGAGGCACCAATAAACGCCTCAGATGCGGCTACGTAACGAGAGAAACCGTGTGGTTGTAAATCCCCGTACCCTAGTGTCGTGAAAGTAACTACACTAAAGTATAGACTTGTGAGCCAACTATCGACTGGAACAGCTGGTGTTAGTGTAAACAGTGTCTCTAACTTCCATTCATACTTCATCACACCATTCGAAGTCTTGATCCCCCATATCGGATATATCAATGTATAGAATAATGTTACAAAAGCCAATGAAAAGATCACATTCCAGGGTCCTTCTCCGTATCCAATAACCAATCTCGACATCTCTGACTTTATTGTCTCACGCCGGTTCATTTTTGATAAGTCAGTTTGACTACCCTCAGCCATGTCGTTTCGAGCGCTTAATTCTGAGTACTCTCCTTCACTTTCCGTATTCTCTCGGCCCAAAACATAGGATCCGGATATTAACCGAATCAGGTATTTCAATTTTGTTTCTAAGAACGCAGAGATACCAGAACGTTCTGAGTTAACGATACCACAGTACTGGATCCAACGTGATCTTCTTTGAATGTCTTTTTCTTTGATATAGTATTCCTGAGCATCGTCCGTCAGTGCATTATTTTCACAGAGTCGAGAAAGTGTTCGATAAACCCAGGCAGCTTTCTGAGCGATTTCGGCGGCGTTTCTTTGGTGGTTCGTTCCTTTTAGCCTCTTCTCATAGAGACATTCATCATCAAACTCTGTCCCGTGGTCGACTATTGCATCTGCCAAAACTGCTGAGTGTATTTCTGAGTTCTCTAACTTTGCTTCTTGTAGATTTGCTTTTGAAAAAGATGCCCGTTCAAAATTTGAATCAAAAATGTCTGCATCAAATAGATATGAGTTTTCAAAATCTGCGTTTTCGAACTCAATATTCTCCCACTTAATATGGCCTAGGTCTGAATTTGTGAAATCACTCCCATGGAGCATGAGACCTCTAAACTCGGTTTCACTAAGATCTGCGAAACTGAAATCTGCCCCAATCAGCGATTTACAAAGACGGCTATTATTATTGAACTTGGACCCACTAAAATTTGCTTCCTCAAAGTTAGCCCCAACGAAATTCGCCCCCGAACAGTCAGATTTAGCGAAGTTGGTAAGCTCCCCAAGAGGCGAATTGATGTCAATGTCGGCATCGACAAATCTCGTGTGATGTAGTCTTGATTTACTAAAATCGACGTTATTTAATTCAGCGTTTGAAAAATCGCATCCGACTAGTATTCCTCTTTCAAAAGTTGAATTGTCTATTCTTGACTCATGAAAACTCGAGAAATAGATTTCATAGCCATCAAGATCCAAATCCCTGAAAGTGTAACCTCCAATTTTTGCTTCGAATATTGGAATTTCTTTTGAAAATGTAAGCTCTTCTCTGATTATTTTTGTATTGTAGTTAGACTCAGAATGTAGTGGACAGAATTTGTCATCTCCTTTTGTGGGTCTGCAGCAAGAATGCTCTCCAATTAATTTTCCGTTGAACACTGCTACTTTGAACTCATCACCATCTGGCGTTCTATGTCGATTGAGTTCACCAATCGATTGGAATTCCTCAGAGAATTGGTCTTGCCATGTAAACGAGTAACAACAACGCTGTCCAGTCATGTTTTCACTACCTGATCCCAGAGGGACATCCCACGGTGACCTGTGTGTTAACTATAGCATATGTTTATAAAATCACCCTTACTGTTGGCTTTGTGAAGGCTTATTATGGATGGAGAGTCAATCTGGGAGTAGAGTGAGTGCTCTCAGCTACGTGAATTCAAGGCGGGATCTTAAAGACGCCCTCCATGAGCGAATGGTGAATTCATATGGTTCTGTTGCTGAAGAAAAGCAACTGGAAGAGGGCCAGAATTATCTAAAAACCTATCTAATTGAATCTAACCGCGATATCTATGCACCGGGGTCAAAAGAGATTGGTGATACAAAGTTCATTGTTGAGGACACGCGAGACCACGGATTCCTGAAATTAAAAACACATGGGGAACAAAACACCGCCTATCTGTTTGTAGATCGTCTTTCGGACCGATTTTGGGCGATTCACAGTTTAGAAAAGTCGACCACAACCGACTCACTAGTTGATAGCCTCATATTTCCACGATTTACGGATTTAGACCACCCTTGGCTTTCCAACCAATTCTTGGAGAACTTCATTAACTTACCCAAAAACAATTTCAGATCTTTTTCTCTAAAATATGAAGACGAATTCCATGAAATTGTTGGAAATCAGTCCGGTGTGAAAGGCTTGTCAATGCGTCTTTGGGGAGATACAGCCAATCAAGTACTCTCTACTTTGAGAGCTGATGAGAATATTAGTGGATCTACTACTCTATCTAATGTTGGGGTCGAGAGAGACTTTGGCGGACGCACCCTAATTAGTGATATCACTTACCAGTCAAAATTCACGGCCAGAGGTGAATCCGTGGAGGGCCATTTCAAACAGGTCAGGGAGGTAATGGATCGATACCAAAAACTACTAGATACTATTGAACAAGACTACAGCATCTCATATGAGAGTCGTGGGGGAGGGCTGCATATCTCAGGCCGCCCGATAGTTTTAGATTTTGGTAGAGAAATAACGAACTTGGACGGATTTGTTGATGAGTTATTCTCGTCGAAAAAACCATTTCGGCTTTGGGGAATCAAATCGAAGAAAGAAGAAGATTACTACACTATCGCAGGTGTCGATATGCATACCGGCGACAAAATAAATTTCGAGATATCTCCTCATTGGATGAGGATTTATCTCCCAGAGGAAAGTTGTGGTAATGTTGTCCTCAGATTGTATACAAATATTCAACATTACTTCGACTCAAAAGCCGAGCTGAAGGGAGGGGACAATGATCGAATTATCTGAAAAAACTCGTCTGATAAATATCTGTCTCGGATTTGTGAGAGATATTGGTCACTGGCCTTCATTCTTGAAGGACTCAACATATGATTTAGAGATCATACATCCCGAATTTTTGAATGAGTCTGGTGACACCGTTCGCCCCGACTTACTTCTGTCGTCTGGATACGACCAACATGTTTTAGTGACAGAAGTCGCCGAAAATGGGATCTCTGATGACTTGCAAGAAAAGTACTCCAAAATAGCTTCTGAAGATCTTCTGATGGAGGTTGAGAACCTCCGCCCGGATTCTCTTTCGCATGAGATATTCTATCTTGGCGGTGAGTCTGCAGAACAGAGCTTAGCGAACCAGGATCTCAATGATGCCGTCTTAATTGTCGTTGGCAATCGATATGAAAGACATAACAAATTTGATCAATCCGGATTGAATAACAATGTGAAATCAGGGAGACTACCAAATAACAAGCCCCCAGAGCACTTCTATCCATTCTCGCCAGATGACGATCGATACTACATTGCAAAGTTTTTGAGTCAAGAGCTAGTTCACTTTGCATCTCGAAACCCCAGAGACGGAATTGAATTTGATGTTGATGAGTTATTGGAAAATAGTTGTAAATCATGGGACTACATACGGGACAAAGAAAAAGAAAAGCTGAGAAGAAAAGCAAACGGCGTTTTAAAAATGTTTGATGAAATGAATCTTGATGAAAATATAAAGAAGCTTGACGATAGGCGGTATTTTGTTAGGAGTAGTCAGGCTCTACAAGAAAAATGTCAGAAGGTTGTCTCAAAGCTTGAGAACGATGCGACCTTAGATGACTATAACGGTATCTCTTCCACTAAGTAAATCAGACAACTCCTGACCAATAATCTGGTCTCACTTTGTCTGGCGGCCTCGGCTTCGGATTCGGCCGAATCAACCCGGCATTCACCTTCCCTTCAAGATACAACTGCCCCCAGACCGTGATTTCGAACATATCGGCGCTCCGCTCGTCGATGAACGGCGACGCCAACCCCGCATGGCACAGTACACGACACCGTTCTCGAATCTGGTGAAGCGTCGTCTCACGGCCGATCTCCCAATGGATCGTCTCCGGGGATCCCCAGCCGTGCTCGTGGAGATACTCAAGGATTCGGTCATCCCAGATCGTCATCCAGTCACCTGACTTCCGCATCTCAGAGTGAGTCACGCGGACGCAGAGCCCTCTTCACCATTCTCGCCGTTCAGTTCTTCAGCGCTGAGTTCTCCTTCGAGATAGCTTTCGCCGGTGGCTGTGATGACGTAGACGCCATTCCCGAGGTGCTGGAGTAGCCCTTTCTCGTTGAGCTTCGAGAGCCGCCGTGAGAGCGACGAACGAGACACCTGGAAGTACTCGGTGTCTTTCATCGCGGCGGCGCTCGC
Organism: Haloferax sp. ATCC BAA-644; assembly: GCF_000336975.1. Lineage (NCBI taxonomy): Archaea > Methanobacteriati > Methanobacteriota > Halobacteria > Halobacteriales > Haloferacaceae > Haloferax > Haloferax sp. ATCC BAA-644. The sequence goes on along the minus strand of NZ_AOLF01000034.1, from coordinate 13,745 downwards.
CGACTCGTGTTCCCGTGCCCACTCGAGGATTCGGTCGTCCCATATCGTCATCCACGATGCAGACTTTCTCATTACGTGTACGTATACGCTGGTTCGGTCTATTGCCGACGAATCGTGCTTTAGCAATCCAAACATCTGTTCTCAAACTAACGGTGCATTTATGCACAGTTAGTGTTATGGTAGACTCACGGAACCCTGAGAGAGACCGTCGGCTAGAGATGATTTTTGTAGGCCCTGAGGGCGGTGGGTCCAGCACCGCTCTCAGGAAGGGTCCGTCAATAGCCATGACGGAAACCAAAGTCGCGGGTGTTACCACCCGCATAGCGACCGATGCAGCACAGTTTGATAAGGGCGACGAGTCCACGTGTGAGATCTGTCTCCTCCGCCCGGCGGTCGGCGTCGATGCCGAGACTCGCCTGAGCGTCTGCCGGGAGTGCGCGGCGCTGGAGGTCGACAGATGAGCCACTCCGCGTGCAGGCGTCCCTGCCGCGCGTGTGACAGACTCCGCGATCTCGACGACGATGGTCATTGTTCTGAGTGCCGCCGCGTCGAACGTCAGCTCGTGACCGACGGCGGGCAAGCCGATTCTAATCGTCCTGCGTTCATCGACCCACTAACCGAGTGGGTTGAGTGTCACTTCTGCGGGCGGGTTCTGGAGCCGACACAGTACGACGGCTTCGATCTCTCGACCGAAGACGAGTATTATCCGCGAATGGTTCCGGTCTGTCCTGAACACAGCGGAGGATGCAGATGACGTACTACCCGACGTGTGCGGTCTGTCGGATGGAAGTCGACCCGTCTGAAGACTACGTCTCTGTCGAAGCCGAATATCGGTTCACGGCCGACCGGAACGATGTCGACGACTACTACCTGCACCAGCGATGCGCCATGTCAATCTTCGATGGATGGAGTGAGCCATGAACGGACCCTCGGAACTCAAACCACGTGAGGCCGTGCGTCGGTATCTTGACCGTCGCGGGACGGAACTCTCGGAGTCGAGCATCAAGACCTACAAGTACCGTCTGAAGCTCTGGGTCGAATGGTGTGAGGACCGGAATATCGAGCGCGTCTCTGACCTAAACGGGTGGACGTTCGAGCAGTTCGAGGCCTTTCGCGCCGGTCAGGGTATCGCCTCACCCACTCTCCACGGCGAGATGGAGACGCTGCTCGGGTTCATCGAGTACCTCGAGCGCATCGAGGCGGTCGAGGACGGTCTCTCGAAGAAGGTCCACGTACCGAGTGTCCCGATGTCGGAGCGGTCGCGAGACACGATGTTGGTTCCCGACGACGCGCTTCGATTGCTTCGGTACTACCGGTCACACAGTAGCGTCCGCGGGACTCGGTTCCACGCGGTTCTCGAACTCGCGTGGCATACCGGCGCTCGTCTTGGTGCCCTTCGCGGGCTCGATCTGCGCGACTACTACCCCGATGAGCAGTACGTCGAGTTCGTCCACCGGCCGGAGTCCGAGACGCCGCTGAAGAATCAGATGAATGGTGAACGTACGGTTTCGCTTTTGCCGGAGGTCGTCGAGTCGCTGAACACCTACATCGAGAAGTTCCGGCCGGCCGGCCACGACGACTTCGGTCGCTCGCCGTTGTTCGTGACGCATCACGGGACTCGTATCTCGAAGAACGGCTTTCGGGGGTGGATGTATCAGGCGACCCAGCCGTGTGTTGCTGGTCCGTGCCCGCACGAGTACGAGAAAGATTCCTGCGAGTTCGCGGGGTCATACACGCAGGGTAGCAAGTGTCCGTCTTCTCGATCACCACACCACATTCGGACGGGTTCAATTACGTGGCACAGAGATCGCGGATTCCCTGCAGAGGTGACTGCGGAGCGCGTGAATGCGTCTCAGGAAGTTATTGAACAACATTACGACAAAGCGTCCCAGCGCGAACGGATGGAGCTGCGCCGCCGTCCTCACCTGGACAAACTACGGATTGAATGAGTCATGAGTAGGAATATCTCAGTTCGACCGATAGAGGTAGTGGAGAGTCGGCTACTGATGGGTAAGGACAGCCCGGGCGGTCCCATNATTGAATGAGTCATGAGTAGGAATATCTCAGTTCGACCGATAGAGGTAGTGGAGAGTCGGCTACTGATGGGTAAGGACAGCCCGGGCGGTCCCATCCTCTTATAAAAGAATCAGCCCCTGAGAGACCGGTATTCGGGGGTATCGTCCCGCACCTAGTGAGCGGTTGCTGGGGGTGGTCGCGAGGAGCCGCACCATCGAACTCGAACCGCCGATCTGCGAGTTCTGTGGGTGCTACACCACCGACCTCGATCAGCAGTGCCCGGCTCTGGACGGGGGGAGGTGCTACCCATGAGCCGAGAAGGGCCACGGCTCGACTGGGATTCTCTGTTATGGGAAACCCGCGGGTATCTCGGTATCGGTGACGACGACCCAGTCTTACTCGACGAGCTTCGCGAGACAGCCGAGGCAAACGGATGGTCGGAGCGGGAGTTCCGCGAGGCGCATCGCGACAGCGAGCAGTTGGTAAACGTCGGGACACTCGACGAGCCGCGAGTCGTACTCGACGATACGGTCAGCGATACTAACGGCGAGGAACCCAATACCGGGAACGATACCTCAGGGGTCGATACCGAGAAACCCGCCACGAATAGGGCAAACAATGGCGAGATACCCGAGAACGTCGAACTCGACACGCCACCCGAGATCGAGCCAGGCGTATTCCCCGAAGACCTGAAAGCTGTCGCGCAGTGGCTGACGTGGCTGGCCAACCACTGACGAAGCTCGCAACCGCCTCCGAAATCGCATCTTCCAGGCGATGCGTCGCGGAGAGGAAGTCGTCATCGACGCTCCGACCGCCCTTGGCAAGACGTACACAGTCGCCACCGAGCCGTGGTTGGACCACAGCGATGTCACTGATGACTCTCCCGTCGTACATTTCTCCGAGACACGAGAGGCCCGTGATGACGCAGCCGAGAGCAGTCGAAACGTGAATAGCGTCACCGAAGCAACGCTGAAAAGGCGAAAAGAACGGTGTCCCGTCGCCCGGGGAGATCACGACCCAGCCGAAGATGACGACGAGGAAGATCCGGGGGTCGTCATTACGATGGACGGCACTCCTGCCTCGGCATGGTTCGATGCGGTGTGTGATGGACGCGGCGTCCCGTTCTCGACTGTACACGCCTACCTCACTGAGCGGAACGACCAAGGCACTGAGCCGCCGTGCTGTGAGGGCGACGCTGAGTGTCCGGCCAAGAGCCAGTGGAACGGCGTACCTCGCGAGGACGAAGCCGGTGAGACGACCGTCGACGTCGTCCACGCGACGCAACCCAAGAGAAACTCGACTACAAACCGAGTCGGGAGTAGTACCTGGAGAACGCCGATGCACACACCGTCGCGCCAGCTCTCGCCGAGGCGATTTGGTACGCGCTTCGCGACGAGCCAGACGCTAACGGTCGACGGTCAGCCAGCGTCTCCCACAATCCCCCGCGCCTTGACGGGAGCGTCCACGAGGACGATGGCTGGAATCAGGTGTGGGTAACCGTGGTTCTCGGCGAGGACAACCGTGTGCGTACCGTCCGTGCTGCGCCGGATCTCTCGCTCGCCCGGTGTGTGATCGGTCTCGATGCTCATCTGAGCGCACCGCTGTGGCAGCGGAACACGAGGCCCGGGTTGAAATCCCGGCGTAAAGGTGATCACGGTCAGCGGGACTGTCTCTGGTTCCAGACCGATCCTCGTGGGACTGAAGCTGATTCACACGGCCGAGTGCCAGAACTATTTTAACTTTCAGGGCGGGGGGGTAGCTGACGGCCGAAAAGTCAAATTCATTCTCTCAATACGTGTGTGACCAAAACGGTTATGTGAGTCTGGGAAACAATATGGAAGTAGACAGGATGAGAAGATAATACCTTGCCCACGGGGGCCAGTTACTGGCATAACTGGCCCAGACCCTGGGTATGGCGGAGCACAACTCCGACAACAAATTCGAACGCAGATATACAATAGCAAGCCGTCGTGATAGAAACTTCGATCCAGACGAACGCACGGATGCGATTGCAGCATTCTGTCAATTGTGTGTACCAACACACGTTACAGCCGTACTCAATTGAGTTATCACGACGGCTGGTGCGGTCCCAGATTGTTCTGGGATCCAGTGTATTCCTGCATTCATGAAAACAACATAATCAAAAGGTGCGACTATTACTCCGGCTGCGAGCCCGTAGTGACGCAGCCTACGATAAGACGTATCACCACAAACTTCGAGGCCGAATCTGGGGCGCTCTGGAGGACTCGAAGTACGACAAGTACCACGACGCAAACCGCCCGGTGGGGTTCACCTACAGCAACCCATTCCCTCCGGGAGACATGCGGGAGAATGACGAGCGAACCCTCCTGATCGCAGCACCACAGGAGGATCTCCTCGCCGAAGTCGCACAGGATCTGATCGCCGATCGAGAACTAAACATCGGTGAAATGCCGTTCCACATCGACGAGCTGACCAGCCTTTCACCTGACGTTGGTGAGCCTGGTTCGGAGGGGACGATCGAGTCGGGAACCGGGATGCTTGTCCGCATTCCACCGTGGCGAGCAGAAGAGTACGGCATCGATCACGAGGGTGACGAGGCGACGTTTTGGCGGCCGAAGCACACGATGGAGCCGCTGAAGACCCAACTCGAGAACAATCTGGACCAGAAACACGATCTGTTCTGTCCAGAATACCTCCCGGGCCCCTCCGAGACGGACTACGATCTGTTCACCGACTATGAGCTGATCAAGACCTTCGCAATCCCGGTTACGGTCTCACAGAATCAAGAGATGACCTACGTGCTGAGCAAGTGGCGGCTCGGCTACACGGTGCGAGACGACGACCACCGTCGGCACCTGAACCTTGCCCTCGATACGGGTCTTGCCGAGCGCAATGCACTGGGATTCGGATTCATCAACATCAGGGACCATGACGGATAACGACGCCGCAGCCACTGCCGTGAGTAGGTTGCAGAGTCGCATCCCAGCGTCGCTATACGAGGTCGCGTGGCAGTACTCGCTGTTCGACTGGTACGATGCGACCCAGTCTGATGCGATCGACTGGGACCTCGCCCCGGAGCATCTAGCTTACCTGACGCCACGCGCCAAGAGCGGGCTCTTCGGAGAGGACGACAGCCTCGTCACGGTGTTCGTCGACCTGTCCGACCCGACGTCGCCAGCGCTCCGCGACGACGCCGACGGAGGGCCAGTCACGCTCGGGACATACACCGAATCCAAGCGGTTCCGAGTCGGTCATGCCTACCCTCAGAGCAAGACGAGCAACATGACAGACTACTCGATAACGACTCACAAGGGGGCAGACGCGCACCATATCGCGGGGCTTCGTGACGACGCGTGGGGGACGAACAACATTCAGGACCGGTTCACCAGCTGGGCCCAGAGCGAGTTCGCGGAAGCCGTCCGTAGCGAGGCAGACGACGAAGACGCAGCCATTCTCAAGGGGCTTGCAGCACTCGGTAACGACGACGACGCGATGGACAGCCTCGCAGACGCGTTCCTCGATTTGGTCGAGAGTGAAGACGAAGAGATTGATGCCCTGATCACCGTTGCCGTACTCTTTCCGGGCACTGACGACTACAAGTATCCCGGCGAGATCGGCGTGCTCAACGACGTGATGCGAGCGAAGAAGGCCGATCGTCTCGAGAGTATCTCGGTTGAGGAGGCAAGCGGTGAGGGAACTGGCTACGTCACCGGGAAGAGCAACACCGTAACTGGTGGTTCGCCCGGGCTCTTCGGGATGTACGGGAAGAAACAGCGGGAGCACTTCTCCAACCTCGACACGAAAGGTACCTCTGCCTGGCGCAGTCGACCACTGGAGTTCGACACGGCAGCGGCTGTGTCCGTTGCCCGTTCACTGTTTGCCGACTTCTACCGTGGACTGGGAGAGAGCCGACGGTTGTACGTACTTCCGTATCTCGCCGCACGCCAGGATGAGGTCGATCCAGGGGCGTTCGAATGGTTCTACGAACGCGTATACAAGCGAGTTCAGGAGGCTGATACCGGAAGCGACGGCGACTTCGATGAGACTCTCGACGAGTTGTTCACCGATACCAAGCGGAAACAGGCGAACTCGCCGACATCCAACGACGACAGCGACGCTACGAGTCTGTTCGGAGAGACCACGAACGACGCTTGGGACCAGATCCGGTTCGCTGTCGTCCATCAAGTAACCGGGAACCCCGACCGGGTGTTTTTCGACACACTCGACGGTGTTTCCCCAGTGCTCGAATTGGACGATGCCCACAGCGACGTCGTTGGGAGTGCGGTGTTCACTGGCGACGGTATCTTCCACGACAATCCTATCCCATCGTCCAGTCCGCTGCTGGGGCTCGGGCAAAACCGCACGCGATACATCCTGTACGGCGGATACTTCCGGCGGACGACCGAACCCACGCGGAGTAGTCGCCAAGCCAACTCAACACCCGGAGCCGGCTCTCTCGACGACAGTCGGATGAGCCGCGTTCGGAATCTCCTCACCGACACCCGGATCGACACAGACGAACTCCTCGAACAGTACCTGCACCAGCTCGTTCAAGACCAGAACGAGATGTTCAGCAACGACGACGGCTACGTGGAGTTCCCAAAGCGAAGCGTCGTTGAGCAGTACGCACAGCTTCGTGCACTGAGCAGTATCGGTGCACTCGACACGATCAACACACGGTCATTCACGGCTACGCAAATGACAGACCAGTACACAGATCGGAGCGACCGTCTCGATTCGTTCATCGAGACTCACGAAGCGCTCGACAGTGATCCCAAGGTTGCAGTGTTCACGCTTGGGGGGCTCATCGGACGAATATCGGCGTATCAGAGTTATAAAAACGTCTCATCGACGCTCATCCGGCGCTATCCCATCGACTACCTGACCAAGCAGACGGTCAAGGAGGTCACGAAGGAGGTGCTGCAGATGAACAACTCCTACGCGGAGGCTGACGACGAGCGGTCGTACCGAACGAACAGCCGATACACGGATCGTCTCACGGACACCATGCTCGCTGCAGACCCGGCGGACTGGCACCTTTCGGAGGCCGAATTGCAGTGGATCTACAGCCTCGGGATCGCCTACGGGCTGAGCGACCAGAGCATGTACACGGAAGAAGACAGCACGCAGACGGAACTCGAATCCACGGCCTAACGATGTCATCTGACACTACCACCGCAGACGTCGACGACGAGGACAGTGTGACCAACCGCTCCGAAATCGTCTTCGCGTACGACGCAGAAGACACGAACCCGAACGGGAACCCACTCTCGGCGAACGACAAGCCGCGAATCGACGAAACAACTGGAACAGCAGTCGTCACCGACGTCCGACTCAAGCGGTACCTTCGCGACCAACTCGACGACGACGGTTTCGGGATCTACATCCAGAACCCGTCGAAGAGCGATTCCGACTCGGTGCTCGACCGCGATGACCTGTTCACCAGCGTAACGGGGCTCGACGAGTCCGACTTGGAGGACATCTCTGGGAGTAGGGCAGCAGATAAGTTCCTGATGAACGCGGTCGACGTCCGCTACTTCGGTGCGACCGGGTCGTTCAGTCAGGACTTCCGAAAATCACTTGGTGACAGCTTCCCCGGGCAGTTCATCGGCCCCGTGCAGTTCAGCCACGCTCGAAGCCTGAATACCGTCGTCCAGAAAGGCGAGACGAAGCAACTCTCCACGGTCGTCTCCAGCGGGGGGGACGCAGAGCAGGGAACGTTCGCGACGGACAATCGCCTCCAGTACGCGTTCATTCCGTTCCACGGTATCGTCAACGAGGTTGGGGCATCAGACACGAATCTGAGTCAGACAGACGTCGAGCGGCTCGATACGCTCCTCTGGCGGGCCGTCAAGAACCAAACCCTCACGCGGTCGAAGATGGGGCATCAGCCTCGTCTCTACCTCCGCGTGGAGTACGAGACAGACGCGTTCCACATCGGTACACTCGACGACGGCCTCGAGCTAACACAGGAGACTCCGGACACCGAACTCCGAAACATCACCGACGTCGTGGTGGGTATCGACGAGCTCCTGACCGACCTCGAAACGTACAGTGACCATATCGCCTCGGTCAAGGTCACCGCCGACCGACACCTCACCGTCGAAGCGAACGGTGAGACTGGCGGTCCAGAACACCTTGTCGGGGCGCTGGAGGACGCAGTTGGTGCCGACACAGTCGACGAGGTCGACCCGTACGCCTGATGGTCACCACGGATATAGATGTCTCCGGTCGAGAGTGCCTCTCGTTCACGGTTGAGGGGCCGTGGGCACACTTCCGCCGGATCGACACGACGACGGAGAAGCTCACATACCGGGTGATGCCCCGGACGACAGTCGCGGGACTCATCGCCGCGATACTCGGCGAGCCACGGGACTCGTACTACGAGACGTTCGCACAAGACTCGTCCGCGATAGCCATCTCGCCGGAATGTGCGCTCGAAACACAGTCAATCCCGCAGCTCACACTGCCGACCAAGGCAGGGAACATCATGACGGCCGAAGGCGTCTCCGGGAAATCGGTGATCGATCCCGAGGTCATCGCGACCGAACGGAAGCGCCGGACCTTCGAGTACGTCGTCGACGCTGCCTACCGGATAGACGTCGTACTCGACGACACAGAGACCTTCGAGCAGCTACGTGACTTCCTCGAATCGGGGCGCTCAACCTACACGCCCGCACTTGGCAAAACCGAGTGTCTCGCTTCGATCACCGATGTAAGTCAGTCGACCGTGTCAGAAGGCGGTGACAGTGAAGCGATCAGCTCGACAGTCCCCGAACAGTATGTGGTTCCCGAGCCGGGAACACCGCTCCGAATGGAGCGGACACCAGCGTACATGAGCGCTGACGAGACCGGGCGAAAAACCACCGGGTTCGTGTCGTATGGATATGCACCAGCCGACGAGACACTTACCGCTCCGGATGCACCTGTGATGAACATCGGTGATCGTTCTGTCTGCTTCCTGTGACTGATCTCGATCCGCTTTTTTCGTACGACGCACGCCCGGGACAAACACTCGCAGTGCACATGACTGGCGTTGCCGATGTGGGACAACAGCTCGTCGAAAACGCGGGTGAAAATCCCTACGGAGATGACTGGTCAGCCGTCATCGAGACGTTAGCATGGACTCACGACATCGGCAAACTGACCGAGTACTTCCAGACCTATCTCGAGCACAAGACTCGAACATTGGCGCCGACCGAGGAGTTGACCTATCACGGAACGTTCGGGGGCTTCGTGACGGCCTGGGCGCTCGCTGTACGCGGAATGTCGCGACAGACAACAGCGGCCGGGTTCTACGCAGTGGCCAAGCACCACTCGGTGTTACCGAACATGCGGTCGGACTTCGCTGATTTTTGTCTCGACCGGCCCTACGTCGACCAACAGTACGAGCTCGCCCAGACACAACTCGATAGCATCGACGACACAGCGGCCGAAGCTGCTGATGTGGTGATTCGTCAGGCGACCAATGGTGCCTTCGGTTGGGACGACTACACTGCAAAGGGACTTGAGACTGTTCGAACAACGCTCAACGACATCCGCAAGAGCGGTCTGGACGCGGAGTTCTATGGATGTGCCCTGCGAGCCTGGTCGACGCTGGTCGCCGCCGACAAAGCGGATGCAAGTGGCCTGGGAGATAGCCCCCAACTACGGACGACGCCGCGCCCAGATAGTCGCGCACTCGATGCAGTCGTCAGTTCTCTCTCAGATACGGAGCTTCCCGATGGAACATCTGCCTCGGCGTATCTCGATGTCCCACAACGACCGCTTCCAGACGAGAATTGGCACTACTCTGACCGACTCGCTGCCCTCCGGACCGCCGCGAACGGCCGAGCGACATCGACGCTACTCGAACGCCACGCCGCAGGCGATCGCGTCTTCGAACTGACTTTGCCAACCGGGTTCGGGAAGACATTCAGCGGATTACGTGCCGGACTCAAGCTCGCAGACAAACTCGATAGCCGAGTGATCTACGCACTGCCGTACACCTCGATCATCGACCAAGTCGACGAGGAGGTCCAGAAGGTCTTCGGTGTGTCGCCACTCAACCCCGAGTACACGGTTCATCACCACCTTGCCGACACGCGGACATCCCTTTCAGGTACGGATGATCCCAGCAGTGGCCGGGACACTCTACATGCCGAGTCGTGGCGGTCAGGGCTCGTCCTAACGACGTTCACACAACTGTTCGAGAGCCTCGCTGGGCCGGGGAACGTCCAGTCGATGAAGTTGCCCGCGTTGCAGGATAGCGTCATCATTGTCGACGAACCGCAGGCCATCTCTCTCGACTGGTGGGGGCTCGTCGGGAGGGTGACGCAGCATCTGAGTGAGGAATATAACGCGACGACGGTGCTCATGACGGCGACTCAGCCACGGCTCCTCACACACCTTCCGAACGCACCGACACCGACCCCGCTGGTCGACATGCACACCACGTGTACGGGGCTACTTCGTGACGCCCCGCGCGTACAGTTCGACCTTCACGACAGCCTCACAGAGTACCTTGACGGCACGGATGCTACGCCACTCTCGTTGGTCGATGCAGCGGAAGCGATCGACACCAACCTCGGGAGCAGTACGAACGAACTTGCCATCGTGAACACAGTCAGCTGTGCCACGGCACTGTCCGAGTCACTCCTGGATGGACGTCTCGCGCTGGGTTCGGAACTCCTCGAATACCTCCGATCGACAGATGGGGAGGAATTCAACGCGGCTGCGTATCTCCAGCACCTCGCCACGAGGCATCCAGACGCGGAGGGAGTGGTCGCGTCACTCACGACTCGTCTCCGACCAGTTGATCGTCGAGCGCTGTTGCAGTGTCTCGACCTGATTCTCGACGACGAGACGACGACGCCGTTCGACGACGTACCGACAGTGACCGTTTCGACCCAACTGATCGAGGCAGGTGTTGACCTCAGTTTCGACCGGCTCTATCGTGACTACGGCCCGCTTCCGTCGATGGTGCAAGCGGCTGGGCGCTGCAACCGTCGGTTCGGTGGTCCCACCGCCTCGGTGACTGTCTGGCGACTCGATAGTCCGGCAGACGACAACTATGTTCCGAGTCAACTCATCTATGGTGACCGCTCGCTGTTGCGCCCGTCGAAGGTGGCCCTCGGAGAACTTCGATATGGGGATGGATCAGTCATCTCGGAGCAGGACATGCTCACCACGGGTGTGGAGACATACTACGAGGCCCTCCACACACAGCGGGATACGGCCGACCGCGCTGACGATCTCGTCACTGCCTTCGACCGTGCACAGGGTAAGAAGCTCAGGAACGAGTCGGTCGTCAGTCAGGACTACCCAACACAGGACGTGTTCGTCTTGGTCTCCGGAAACGACATGGAGGCACACGACGCGTACGCGCGTCACCGGAAAGACGAGAAGTGGTCAAGCGCTCGGTCGGCGTTCCACTCGCTCAAGCCGACTCTCGTTTCCGTCCCCGTGGACGAAGAGTCGGACGAGAAAACTCCTCTCGTGATTCGCGTTGACGAGGATAGCCAAGACTACGATCTCGAAACCGGAGGGGGTGTGGACCTCAGCGGTCGAATCGACGCGTTGGAGAAGTGACCTGCAAGCATCCTTCTTTGCCGTGATGATTGCGATAGCAGTACCGACAGAATGGACATCGGTCGTCCTTCTGATGTCGACCCCGGGGGGTTTGGAGGGTATTGAAGGTCGACGGAAACTTTGAGGTGTAGATGGTGTGTATGGGTACTCACGTGGCCGAATCGGCCATGGTTTCAGACGCACCCTTGTGGGGTTGAAGCGGACCACAGTCGTTCGATACGGTCGTGTTCGACCCACGTTTCAGACGCACCCTTGTGGGGTTGAAGCCGGTGGACGACTGTCTGGCCGGGTTCGAGCGCCTCGAGTTTCAGACGCACCCTTGTGGGGTTGAAGCGACTTGTCCGAACGGCATCGTCCCGAGGCAATGCTCGTTTCAGACGCACCCTTGTGGGGTTGAAGCGGACAGTCGCGCTTTGTGCGGCCTCTTCGCGCTCGTAGTTTCAGACGCACCCTTGTGGGGTTGAAGCAACGTCAGCATACCCGTCCCCTGACCTTTGATTATATCGTTTCAGACGCACCCTTGTGGGGTTGAAGCTTGCGGTCCCAGTTCTTCAGTCATGGTCTTCCTCTGTTTCAGACGCACCCTTGTGGGGTTGAAGCTGGATATGTTCGAGGGCAAATCCCCACGTTCGGGCGTTTCAGACGCACCCTTGTGGGGTTGAAGCACTGTCCCCACTTACCAGAGAGAACCCGAGAGATCGTTTCAGACGCACCCTTGTGGGGTTGAAGCCCCATCTCGTGACCCGAGTCGTCCCACCCGCCGAACGTTTCAGACGCACCCTTGTGGGGTTGAAGCCATCACCTCGGGGTTATGGTCGGCAAGGACGAGTCGGGTTTCAGACGCACCCTTGTGGGGTTGAAGCGATGACNCTTGTGGGGTTGAAGCCATCACCTCGGGGTTATGGTCGGCAAGGACGAGTCGGGTTTCAGACGCACCCTTGTGGGGTTGAAGCGATGACTACTGCCTCGCTCATCTCCCCGGACCCCGGTTTCAGACGCACCCTTGTGGGGTTGAAGCTCGAAGGTGCGGGATTCGGCGGCGGCGAAAAGACACTGTTTCAGACGCACCCTTGTGGGGTTGAAGCCAGCCAGTCGTCGTCTGCGTTTTCGGTGTGCTTGAGTTTCAGACGCACCCTTGTGGGGTTGAAGCGTCCTGCTCGACGAGAACGGGTCGCCGGTCGACCACCGGTTTCAGACGCACCCTTGTGGGGTTGAAGCAAGGACCACGTCGGATGGGTCGGTGACACGCCCGTTTCAGACGCNGAAGCGTCCTGCTCGACGAGAACGGGTCGCCGGTCGACCACCGGTTTCAGACGCACCCTTGTGGGGTTGAAGCAAGGACCACGTCGGATGGGTCGGTGACACGCCCGTTTCAGACGCACCCTTGTGGGGTTGAAGCTCGTGCCACGTAAGCGTCATCGTCGCACCTCGGGTTTCAGACGCACCCTTGTGGGGTTGAAGCGACGAACGTGTCAAGCACGCAGTTCAAGAACGAATCGTTTCAGACGCACCCTTGTGGGGTTGAAGCAACCTCTTGGACCTCACAGAGGGGACCGCAACGATTGTTTCAGACGCACCCTTGTGGGGTTGAAGCAGTCCCCGATAGTGACCCGGCAAACCCACCGGAATGTTTCAGACGCACCCTTGTGGGGTTGAAGCCTTCTTTCTTGAGACCGAAAATAGCGGTCTGACGGCGGTTTCAGACGCACCCTTGTGGGGTTGAAGCGGCCGTTTCGTCTCCAGCGTCGAGGTCGGACAGTAGTTTCAGACGCACCCTTGTGGGGTTGAAGCTCCGTCCAACAGTACCCGCTCGGCGTCGTGTAAGAACCGTTTCAGACGCACCCTTGTGGGGTTGAAGCGTTAGTGTTGGCCCCCGACCGGACGAAAGGCGGGTTTCAGACGCACCCTTGTGGGGTTGAAGCGATGACGATGTCGACCGATCCAGAGGTCTCGAACTGTTTCAGACGCACCCTTGTGGGGTTGAAGCACGGGGAGGAACCCGACTCTTCGGGCCACAACCCAGTTTCAGACGCACCCTTGTGGGGTTGAAGCCCCAGATCGTTGAGACAGAGAACGCGAGAGTGCCAGTTTCAGACGCACCCTTGTGGGGTTGAAGCGACCAGGAGTGGCTTGAGGAGGCCGACGACGACCACCGTTTCAGACGCACCCTTGTGGGG
>NZ_AOLF01000033.1:0-11317 GCF_000336975.1 Haloferax sp. ATCC BAA-644 | reverse complement strand
AGACGCACCCTTGTGGGGTTGAAGCCGTCCTGCTTTTCGCCCTCCTCACGGGATGTCGCGTTTCAGACGCACCCTTGTGGGGTTGAAGCCCGATGCGGTCGCGTTGGGTGTTCGTCGTGCCGGGTTTCAGACGCACCCTTGTGGGGTTGAAGCCATCGGTTGAAGGGTAGCCCGCATCCTCGCCCCGCACCGTTTCAGACGCACCCTTGTGGGGTTGAAGCGAGCACAGACACCCCCACCGACGGCAACGGCGGCAACGGTTTCAGACGCACCCTTGTGGGGTTGAAGCTGGTCGGCCTCGGTGAAGATCGCGTCCGTCGAGAACGGTTTCAGACGCACCCTTGTGGGGTTGAAGCGTCTTCGCGTTCCTGCTGGTCGCGACCGCGGCCACCAGTTTCAGACGCACCCTTGTGGGGTTGAAGCATGCTGGTGTCGGCTTCCATGCGCTGACCGCGGAGGTTTCAGACGCACCCTTGTGGGGTTGAAGCGGCAGTTCTGCAAAGTCTGTCCGATATCGTCAACCCGTTTCAGACGCACCCTTGTGGGGTTGAAGCCTCCGCCTGCGGGTGACGGAGGCCGCGTCTGCCGGTTTCAGACGCACCCTTGTGGGGTTGAAGCGAGGTCAAACACGACGCGACCATCGAACAAGTGTTTCAGACGCACCCTTGTGGGGTTGAAGCATTTCGGAGCACCCGCATCGCAGTCTCGCCGTCCTGTTTCAGACGCACCCTTGTGGGGTTGAAGCGCGTTGGTTAAGACCGCGAGGGCGGTCGAGAGTGTTGTTTCAGACGCACCCTTGTGGGGTTGAAGCGGGCCAGAAGACCCCGACGTGTTGGCGCACGCCAGGGGTTTCAGACGCACCCTTGTGGGGTTGAAGCAGCACCTCGAGGGAGAGGAGGCCGAGGCCTCCAGAGAGTTTCAGACGCACCCTTGTGGGGTTGAAGCGTCCGTACTAACCGGGTCGATATCGCCGGATTGTTTCAGACGCACCCTTGTGGGGTTGAAGCGAAGAGCGCCTCGAATCCGCGTCGAACGCGGGGAGCGTTTCAGACGCACCCTTGTGGGGTTGAAGCCTCTGCGGACTCGACAAGGTCGTCAATCGGGACATGTTTCAGACGCACCCTTGTGGGGTTGAAGCCGAACCGGGCCGGACGCGCCGGCCAACACGAGAGCGCGTTTCAGACGCACCCTTGTGGGGTTGAAGCGTCGTACATGGCCTCGAAGAAGTCGAAAGGGAACGTCGGTTTCAGACGCACCCTTGTGGGGTTGAAGCNGCACCCTTGTGGGGTTGAAGCGTCGTACATGGCCTCGAAGAAGTCGAAAGGGAACGTCGGTTTCAGACGCACCCTTGTGGGGTTGAAGCTTTACTCATTTAGAATGCACCCGAGTTGTAAAGGCCGGTTTCAGACGCACCCTTGTGGGGTTGAAGCGGCATCCTGATTCGAGGAGTTGCGCCTCGCTCGCGACGTTTCAGACGCACCCTTGTGGNCGGTTTCAGACGCACCCTTGTGGGGTTGAAGCGGCATCCTGATTCGAGGAGTTGCGCCTCGCTCGCGACGTTTCAGACGCACCCTTGTGGGGTTGAAGCGGTTTGCGAGACTACGGTGAAGACGACCAAATCGGCCTGTTTCAGACGCACCCTTGTGGGGTTGAAGCGACCCGGACATCGTGGCCGATGTGTTTGACCTCCGGTTTCAGACGCACCCTTGTGGGGTTGAAGCGACGACCCCGAATGGGACGGGAGCGCGGCAACGTCGTTTCAGACGCACCCTTGTGGGGTTGAAGCTTCGTCTCGGAGCCCGTCGAGGAAGGCGAGCGCGTGTTTCAGACGCACCCTTGTGGGGTTGAAGCCATCTCGCACAACGGCAATGCAGTCTCTGTTGAGGGGTTTCAGACGCACCCTTGTGGGGTTGAAGCGTCTGGCAAGTCGCCGTATGACACCATCCAGTCGCGTTTCAGACGCACCCTTGTGGGGTTGAAGCCGCTGAGAACGTCAATCTCTCACAGGGTTGGGCTAAACGTTTCAGACGCACCCTTGTGGGGTTGAAGCATGGGGGCGATATCATCCATGTACTCTCCCGGTCCTGGTTTCAGACGCACCCTTGTGGGGTTGAAGCATTGTCCCAGAACCCACCCACCGTTTTTAGCAGAGTGGTTTCAGACGCACCCTTGTGGGGTTGAAGCATCCGTGGTTCACCATATTGGCAATACGTGACTGTGGGTTTCAGACGCACCCTTGTGGGGTTGAAGCTGAAAAAGAACACCCCCTACTCGGCGTTTTTAAACAAGTTTCAGACGCACCCTTGTGGGGTTGAAGCGTGATGAAGATGAGCTCGTTCGCCGGCGCGTTGTCGAGTTTCAGACGCACCCTTGTGGGGTTGAAGCAACCCAAAGCACGACGACGGCGTTGTCGGGTCGACTGGTTTCAGACGCACCCTTGTGGGGTTGAAGCGGGAATGACACCGAGACGATCATCGCACTCCCGGCAGTTTCAGACGCACCCTTGTGGGGTTGAAGCGTGACCGGCCTCACCCGCGGCGCGCTTCTCGGAGGGGTTTCAGACGCACCCTTGTGGGGTTGAAGCCGCTGGCGGCTCAGTGCCGGCTGTCTCGAAGTCGACGGTTTCAGCAGAACCCTTGTGAGAGTGAAGCCTAATAGNCCCTTGTGGGGTTGAAGCCGCTGGCGGCTCAGTGCCGGCTGTCTCGAAGTCGACGGTTTCAGCAGAACCCTTGTGAGAGTGAAGCCTAATAGTGGGGCTCACAGGATGGGCGACTGCTGTGTTTCAATGACCAAACGAGAACCACGAGACGGCGGCGGGAAGACTTTTGCAACGAGCGGGAAACGTCTCGACTGAGATGTCAATCCAGCCGCTCGATGTCCTCGGCGGGGTCATGTTCCTCGCCGGCCTCGCGGTCGTGACCGGCGTGGTCGCGTCCGCGGTCGCCGCGGGTCAGCGCCTCGGCGTCGGTGCTCTGCTCATGGTGCTCGGAACGGCCGCCGTCGCCGGGTCGCGCATGTATCAAAAAGCCCTCGAAGCGACGAACTAACCGGCATCACACCCCGTCAGACCCGTTTTTCTGGCCGTCAGGTCGAATGTGCGGCCGCAGAGGTACCGCCGCTTGGTTCGATACCAGAATCGACAGTCGACGGGCGACTCGCCGGCGTCGACATCGAGTCGGCGGAGAAACACGTCGCGGACCGCGAGGGTGACGACCAGTTCGACCGAGCCGTCCCCCGCACGTTCGACCGTCTCGTCAGCCGGTCGGTCGCTGCCGGCCGGGCGCGCGCGGACCACCCAATGGCCGTCGCGTTCGACGGCCGACTCGACGACGCCCTCGGTCCAGCGGTCGCGGTCGTGCGTCGGCTCTCTGGCGTGGATTCTGTCGTGGACCATCGCCTACGCCACCCTCCGGGTAGTGGCGTTCCTGTCGGCCGCGCGCTGTTCGGTCTCGTTCGTCCGCTGGATGACGTAGCGTTGGCCGACCATCGGGTCCAAGAGGCTATCGACCGGGGCGCGGTCGTCGGTGAGAAGCGGCACGTCGTCGGTGGGTTCGTCGTTCCGGTAAGAGGTGAGTTCGGCCGCGAGGTCGATGCCGATATTTCGGTTCCGGTTCCGACGTTGTAGCTCCTCGGCGGTCACGAGCGTTTCGTCTTTCGTCGCCACGACCTCGATGTTCTGGACGACGACGCGCCCGGCGGTGGGGAAGCTGTACACCTGTGGATAGACCGACTGTATCGTCTTGTACTCCGCGCGGTAGAACTGCGAGGCCGGGCCGCTGGGCGCGGAGATGACGTTGGCGAACAGGACGCCGTCATCGTCGAGGCGGTCCGACGTGAGCTGCATGAACTCCTGTGTCGTCAGCTGGAACGGGACCTTGTCTTTCTGGTAGGCGTCGAGGACGATGAGGTCGTACGTCCGGTTCGTCTCCCGGAGATACTGCCGACCGTCCATCGTGTGGACGTTGAGTCGCGGTGACTCCTCGACGCGGAAGTACTCCTCGGCAACGTCGACGACTTCGGGGTCGAGTTCGACCACGTCGACGGTCACGTTCGGGTACTTTTCCAAGAACACGCGCGGGCCGGTGAACCCGCCGCCGCCGACGAACAGCACGCGGTCGATATCGTCGGACAGCAGGAAGGGGACGTGAAAGTACGACGTGTAGTCGAAGACGTGCCGCGTCGGGTCGTCGAGGTCCATCGCGCTGTGGGGCTGGCCGTCGAGGTAGAGCGTCCGCGTCCCGCCCGCGTCGGCGACGCGAAGCTCTTGGTAGGCGGTCTGGGTGTGGTAGACGGTGCTGCCGCGGGAGTCAAGACCGACGCCCCCGGTCACGGACGCGAGGACGAGGACGGCGGCGATGCCGACGCTCCAGACCGCTTCCTCTCGACCGATATCGGGTCGGGCGAGCGCGAGCGCCGTTACGACCGAGACGAGGCCGAAGACGAGCCCGATGTTGGTGACGCTCAGGGACGGGATGAGGAAGTACGTGGTGGCGAACGCACCGATGATGCTGCCGACGGTGCCGACGGCGTAGACGTGGCCCGAGGCCGACCCCACGTCGGTTCGCCCGGAGAGTTCGGCCGCGTAGGGGCTGATGAAGCCGAGGAAGTAGGTCGGCGGCCCGAACAGGACCGTGATGGCGGGGAGCGACGCGAACCGACTCGGGACGGGGAGGCCGGCGGTCGACTGGATGAACAGGTCGCCGAGGAGAATGACGCCCGCGATGTACGCCGCCGTGCCGATGAAGACGCGGGCGAGCGCGCCGGTCGACGCCTGCTCGGCCTGCTGTCCGCCCCGGTGGTAGCCGAGGCTCAGCGCCGCGAGGAAGACACCGATAATGCTCCCCCATGTGTAGATGCTGCTGCCGAACTCGGGAGCGACCATTCGCCCGGCGAGAATCTCCAGACCCATGCTCGTGACCCCGGAGACGAACACGGCGAGTTCGGGCCGCGTCATCCGGAGCCACGAGCCGGCGGCGGTCGATGCCATGTCAGTAAGCCAAGAGACACGACCGTATTAATTCACGCACGGCGGCGAATCAGACGACACGAGTCCAGTTCGGAACCCGCCGCCTCCGCGACGAGCTCGCGCGAACGTTCTTATTGGATGCCGGAGCCAGCCCTTCCGTGTCCGCTCTCGTCGCCGCCTCCGACCTCGCCCGCGCCGCGTACTGCCCGCGACAGCTCTACTACGCCCGCCGCGACGACGACCGAACGCCGCCGCCCGCGGTCCGCGAGGTTCGCGCGCTCGCCTTCGACTACCCCGCCCTGCTCGACGCACCCGACGACGAACTCGCGTCGCGGCCGATTTCGGTGTCGCCCGCGGCGTACCGCGAGCGCCTCGCCCGACTCCGCGAGCGCGACGACTGGGGCGCGCTCACCGAGCCCGTCGCCCGCGACGAACTCCTCGCGGGCAAGGACTGCCGTGGCGTCGCGCACAAGCTCGTCCGCCCGGCCGGCGAGGGGGACGACAAGGGCGAGGGAAGGGACAACGACCAGCCGCCGGTCCCCTCGCTCGTCTCACCGGGGGAACCGCCGGAACGCGGCGTCTGGGAGCCCCAGCGCGTCAGGGCCGTGGCGCTGGCGAAGGCGCTCGCGTGGGAGCGCGAGGCGTCGATACCGCGGGCGCTGGTCGAGTACCCGGCGGTCGGCGTCGTCCGAACCGTCGGGCTCACGACACAGAACAAGGCGGCCTATCGGCGGGCGCTCCGCGTCGCCCGCGACCTCGATTTCGTCCCGTCGCGGCTGCGGAACTCCGCGAAATGCGAGTCGTGCGCCTACCGGAAGCGCTGCGGCGTGAAAACGTGGTCGCTGTCGTCGTTGCTCGGTCGGTGAGGTGGGACGCGTCGCCGACGGTGGAGCGGCCGACGGCCGACGCCGCCCGCTACGCGTCGTCGTCGTGCTCGTCTAACCACGCCTCGATGTCGTCGGCCATCGCGCCGCGGCGGTGGACGACCCCGCGACCGGGGTCGACGACGGTGCTCTCGGTTCCGGGTGTCGTCCCGCCGTCGAGGACGGCGGCGACCGCGTCCCGAATCTCGTCGGAGAGCTGCGAGGGATGCGTGATGCTCCCGGTTCCGGAGCGGTTGGCGCTGGTCGCGGTGACGGGCGTCCCGGCCGCCCGAAAGAGGTCGACCGCGAGTTCGTGGTCGGGGATGCGGACGCCGACGCGGTCTTTCCCGGCGACGAGCGCGTCCGGCAGGCTGTCGCGTCGCTCCACGACGACCGTCACCGGGCCGGGGAGGAACCGGCGCATAAAGGCCTCCTCGCGGTCGTCGACCTCGACGAACTCCAGCGCGGCGTCCACGTCGGGGAAGCCGGCGGAAAGCGGGTTGTTTCGGTCGCGACCCTTGATGTCGAAGACGCGTTCGACCGCGTCGGCGTTCGTCGCGTCCGCGCCCATGCCGTAGACCGTCTCGGTCGGGTAGACGACCGCCTCGCCGCGGCGGATGGCGGCGGCGGCACGCTGTACGTCGTCGCTCATGTACGAACCGACGCGCAACGGGCGAAAAAGCGTGACGAAACGGCGATTTCGCGGGCGAATGCGGTCGACGGGGCGAGCGTCGGGAAGCGGCTTACAGGTCGTCGAGGGCGTCGGCGATGCCCTCGTAGTCCGGGAAGTCCGGCCACTCCGCGGCGACCCAGCGGTACTGGACCGTCCGCTCCTCGTCGAGGAGGAACACGGCGGGGCGGTGTTCGGTGACGCCGGCCATGCCGTCGAGGTCGTGTTCGAGGTCGTAGTCGGCGGCGACGCCGGCCGCGGGGTCCGAAAACAGGCGGGCGTCAACGCCGCGCTCCGCGAGGAACGACTTGTGCTCGTACGGCGACGAGATGGAGACGCCGACCGTCTGTACCTCGTCGGGGACGCCGCGGTCGCGGAGTTCGTTCCAGACGTACGTCGCGGGGAACGCGCCCGCCATCGTGTGAAACACGAGGAGGACGGGCCCGTCGTCGGTGAGGTCCGAGAGGGCGGCGTCCTCCCAGAACTCCGCGTTGACGAGCGGGCGGGTGAAGTCCGGGGCGATGTCGCCCACGGACGGGGCGTCGTGGTCGGGCAGGGAGACGACGTCGAACTCCGGCATCAAGCTCCCTCCCCGTAGGTGTGTTCGAGGTAGTCGACGATGTTTGCCGACTCGGACATCGTGACGCCGGTGTTGTCGTCGACGATGGCCGGGACCGAGCGCTTGCCCGAGACGCGCTTGACGACGTTCCGGTCGGAGTGCATCGGCTCGACGAACCGCGACTGGTAGGCGAGACCCTGTTCGTCGAGCGTGCGGACGACCCGCTCGCAGAACGGGCACGCTTGCAGTCGGTACAGCGTAATCGCCGGTTGCTCGTCTGCCATGGGCGGCTGTTGGGCAGAGCGTCGCCTAAGCCCTTCGCTCGCGGGCATCCGCGCCGCAACATCGGTTCGACCGCCGGACCGGGGAGAGCGAACGACGCGCCGGCCGAGGCAGTGTCGAGGGCAACTCTTAATTCCGGTCCCGCGCAAGACAGTGTAGTTACATGGGTTTGCCGCCGATACAGTTACCTCCAGCCTCGACACTCGCGGCCGCACAGGTCTCGAATATTCCGCTGGACGACACGACGATCACAGTCCTCGGCGTGGCTGCGATTATCGTTCTCGTCGGTCTCTCGGCGTTCTTCTCCTCGTCCGAGATCGCGATGTTCTCGCTCGCGAAACACCGCGTCGACTCGATGGTCGAAGACGGTATCCCCGGTGCCGAGCGGGTCAAATCCCTCAAATCCGACCCGCACCGCCTGCTGGTGACCATCCTCGTCGGCAACAACATCGTCAACATCGCGATGTCGTCGCTGGCGACCGGTCTCCTCGCCGTCCTCGACTTCGGCGCGGGCGAGTCGGTCCTCATCTCGACGTTCGGCATCACGACGCTCGTCCTCCTGTTCGGTGAGAGCGCGCCGAAGTCCTACGCCGTCGAGAACACCGAGTCGTGGTCGCTTCGCATCGCGCGGCCCCTGAAGTACGCCGAGCTGCTGTTGCTCCCGCTCGTCGTCGTCTTCGACCACCTGACACGAATCATCAACCGCGTCACCGGCGGCCAGACCGCCATCGAGACGACGTACGTCACCCGCGACGAGATTCAGAACCTCATCGAGACGGGCGAGCGCGAGGGCGTCATCGAGGAGGAAGAACGCGAGATGCTCGACCGCATCTTCCGCTTCAACTCGACTATCGCCAAGGAGGTCATGACGCCCCGCCTCGACATGACCGCCGTCCCGAAGGACGCGACCATCGACGAGGCCATCGAGACGTGCGTGCAGGCCGACCACGAGCGCGTCCCCGTCTACGACGGGAACCTCGACAACATCATCGGCATCGTCAACATCCGAAACCTCGTCCGCGAGAAGTACTACGGCGAACGCGGCGTCGGCATCGCCGACATCGTCTCGCCGACGCTCCACGTCCCCGAGTCGAAGAACGTCGACGAACTGATGGCCGAGATGCAGGACACGCGGATGCAGATGGTCGTCGTCATCGACGAGTTCGGGACCACCGAGGGGCTCATCACCCTCGAAGACATGGTCGAGGAAATCGTCGGCGACATCCTCGAAGGCGACGAGGAAGAGCCGTTCGAGTCGGTCGACGAGAACACCTACCTCGTCCGTGGCGAGGTCAACATCGACGAGGTCAACGAGATGCTCGACATCGAACTCCCCGAAGGCGAGGAGTTCGAGACGCTCGCCGGCTTCATCTTCAACCGCGCCGGCCGCCTCGTCGAGGAGGGCGAGGAAATCAGCTACAACGACATCGTCATCCGCATCGAGCAGGTCGACAACACGCGCATCATGAAAGCCCGCATCCGGACCAACGCGGGCATCGAAGCCGCCGACGGCGACGGCGACGGCGACGACGAGGAAAACGGCGGCGACGAGGAAGCGGAAGTCGAACCCGACACCTGACCTGACCTGACGACGCGACGGAGTCGCCACCGCCGACACCCGGTCGAGCCCGTTTTCCGACCGCGAGTTATCCGAAGAGCGCAACCGACAGCACCACGAGCACCAGCGACGCCAACGCGAGAAACACCAGTCCGGTCGCGTCGGCGGTGCCGTCACCGAGCCGTTGCGCCCGTCCGCGGAAGCGAATCGCCAGCGCGAACGCGCCGAGGCCGACGGTCCCGAAGGCGAACCCGCGGAGCGAGATGCCGGTCACGACCGCCATCGCGACGTGGTAGACGCCGAAGGCGGCCCAGAGCGCGGACACGAGGGTGGTAAGCGCGACGCGGAGCGCACGGACGTTCACACGCCGAGTACGCTCGACGCGAGCGTAAAGACGCCGTAGCCCAGTCCGAGCGCGAGGGCGAGCGAGCCAATCCACGCGAGAACGGTGTAGAGCATCTTCCGCCCGGAGACCCCCGAGCCGCCGGCGGCGTAGCCCGAACCGATGATGGCGCTGACGATAATCTCGTTAAAGGAGACGGGGACGCCGAGCGCGACGGCGGTCTGGGCGATGGCGAACGAGGGAATCATCGCCGCGATGGAGCGCCGGGGCCCGAGCGAGGAGTAGTCCTGCGCGAGCGCCTTAATCATGCGCGGCGCGCCGGTCCACGACCCCGCGAGGAGGCCCAGTCCGCCGCCGACGAGGAGCGCCGGAAGCGGGACCGCGACCACGTCGAGGAGGGGAACGAGCGGCCCGATGGCGAGGCCGACCTGACTACCGCCGGCGGAGAAGGCGACGAGGCCGCCGAGAACGAGCAGGAAGCGCCGTTGGCCGCGAGTCTTGTCGGTCGTCACCCAGCGGCCGACCACGGCGGCGGCGGCGAGCGCGACGAGAAGCGAGGCGGCGACGAACCAGCCCGTCTCGCCGAGGCCGCCGAGGCCGCCGAGGCCGGTCAGTTCGACCGCGGCGGCCCGGGCGACCGAGGCCGACCCCGACGCGCCGCCGAGGCCCGCGAACTCCATGTTGGCGACGAGCAGGCCGACGAGGCCGGCGAGCGCGGGGACGGTCCACCGTTCTGAGACGCCGTCGGCCCGGAGGAGTCGGGCGGTCGCGTACGACGCCCCGCCGCCGACGAAGGGCGTGAGCACCCACAGCGAGACGATTTGTCGGTACTTCGACCACGCGGGGTCGCCGCCCATGGCGAGGCCGACGCCGACGACCGCGCCGGTGACGGTGAAGGCGGTCGCGATGGGGTAGCCGGCGAAGACGCCGATTGCGACGAGCACCGCCGCGGTGAGGAGCGCGACGACCGCCGCCCCCGCAGTCAGCGTGACGCCGCCGATGAGTTCCGTCCCGACCGCGTTGGTGACGTTCGCACCTTGCAGAAACGCTCCGGCGAAGCCGAGCAGGCCGACGATGAAGCCCGCGCGCATCACCGAGATGGCGTTGGCCCCGACGGCGGGCGCGAACGGCGTCGACCCAGACGACCCCGCGCCGATGGCCCACGCCATGAACAGGCTGGCGAGCGCGGCGACGACGAACGTGGCGAGCGTCGCGGTGGCTACCACGGGGCTACCCCCAGGCTGTCGTCGGCGTCGGCTGTTGTCCCGTCCATCAGCGGTGGCGCGCCTCGTCGTACCCCTCGCTCAGTCCGAGAAGCGTCCGACGGATGAGGAGATAGCCGAAGAAGACGAAGAGCAACAACGCGGCGAGCAACCCGACGAACACGGGATTCCCCGCGAGAAAGTCGACGAGACCGTCTACGACCAAAGGGTCGGTCATGTGGGTGGGTTCGGCGGGCACGAGGTATAGCAATTTCGGCGACGGGTCGTGAAAGAATACGAACACTCATGGGAAGCGGTGAGTAACGCCGATTCGATGGCCGACCTCATCCCCTCCAGCCCGGGCGACCCGGACGACGACCGGGACGACCGAGACCCCAAGGTCATCGGCCTCGACAGCGACGAGGCAGACGACCTCCTCGGCGCAATCTCCTCGTCGACCGCCCGGACGGTCCTCGCGTCGCTCCACGAGTCGCCGGCGACGCCCTCCGACCTCGCCGCCGAAATCGACACGTCCCTCCAGAACGTCCAGTACCACCTCGGCAACCTCTCGGAAGCGGGCCTCATCGAAGTCGCGGACACGAGGTACTCCGAGAAGGGCCGCGAGATGAACGTCTACACGCCCGCTGACCGGGCGCTCGTCGTCGTCGCCGGGCGCGAAGACGAGACGAAGGGTCTGAAGGGCGCGCTCACGCGCCTCATCGGCGGCGTCGGCGTCCTCGGTATCGGCGCGGCCGTCGTGAACCGACTCGCCCGTGCCGGGTCGGTGCTTCCGTTCGGTCTCGGAGGCTCGGCCGGCGGCGCGGGCGACTCCGGTGCCGGCCAGAGCGGCGGCTCGGGAGCCGACCTCAACGCG